>JALWYO010000078.1 GCA_026992735.1 Deltaproteobacteria bacterium | reverse complement strand
GTGTAGGCGTGGCCGAGATGCGGTTGGGCGTTGACATAGAAGATCGGGGTGGTGACGTAGAAGCTCATTTCTTGGCCGTCTTTTTCTTTTTCGGCTGCGGCGGCTGCACTGGCTCGGCCCGCCGCCATTCGTCCTCGGTCAGCACCCGGGATTCTTGGGGCGCCTCTGGGTTGATCACCGTCACGGTCCGCTCCAACGGCTGCACTTGGGTGACCTTGTAGACCGTGCCGTCGAGCATGATCCGCTTGTTGGAGCGTGGCATATCTTGCCGCGCCTGAAGATAGGTCTCGTACTCGTAGGTCAGGCAGCAGAGCAGCCGGTTGCAGACCCCGGAGATCTTGGCCGGGTTGAGCGGCAGTTCCTGGGCCTTGGCCATCTTGATGGACACGGGCGCGAACTTTTTCATGAACGAGGCGCAGCACAACTCGCGGCCGCAGCAGCCAAGCCCGCCCAACATCTTGGTCTCGTGCCGCACGCCCACCTGGCGCATCTCCACCCGGGTGCGGAACTCTTGCACCAGGTCCTTGACCAAGGCGCGAAAGTCAACCCGCTTTTCGGCCGTGAAGTAAAAGATGATTTTGCTGCCGTCGAAAAATCTTTCCACGCTAACCAGCTTCATCTTCAGCCCAAGGGAGTTTATAAGCTTTTGGCATGCCATTTGGCCGCGTTTTTCGAGTTCGAGATTTTTGTAGTAGTCTTCTATTTCGCTTGTGGTGGCAAGCCGGATGATGGCTGGAGGGATATGTTCAGCAGAAAGGGGAACAGTAACGGGATTCTTCATGATCCAGCCTACCTCGTGACCATGGTCGGTAGGCACAAGCACCCATTCTCCTTCCTTGAGGTCTATGTCATTGACGCTATATGTAACAGGAGGTGACTCCGGCCTTAGCCTGACCTGGCACAAGACCTGGTATGCTTCTTCCCTGTCTTGTGATGGTGTGCAGGAAAGTGTTTCATCCCTTGTTTTTTGCCCGTTAGTTTTATTTTTTTCAGTCATATTCAGAGGGGATTTTCCCCGTATGTTTTAATTTGTTGCAGATCATTTCCTGCCAAGATGTGATAATTTTTTCTCCGCAGACTCATGTCAGTATGTGGCAGACACAACATAATGGGCTTGATTATTCTGTTACCGTATGGTGCTGAAGCCAGTAGGTCAGCAGCATTTCTGCTGTCATCTCCGGATTGACATTTCTCTCCAGATACAGTTCCACCTGTTCCATGAGCCTTCGGTAGGAGAATAAACTATCATAATTTGTCTCCTGAGCCAACTTGACAAGCTCTTCAGCCCGGTCCTGGTTTGCCAGCAATGACGAAACATTGTCTTTGTGTGACATTATGAGTATGAGGTCCCTGATTATTGAATAGAGCACCTTGATTGCCATATCAATGTTTTCCCTGGGATGCGAGATGGCATGAGAGGCAGTGAAGAAGAGCACTTCTCTATACTCTGAGGTAAGAAATTGCATGATGATATTTCTGATGTCCATGAGTCCGGCATCTGCAAGTTGAACAGCAATCTCAGGGTTGCCGTCTGATACATATCCCAGGAAAGGCATGGCATCCATGGGCAATCCTGCCCCGGTCATTTTCTCATCGAAGTTTTTCCGGTCCTGTCTTTTCCTGATAGATATAATTTGGCATCTGGATACTATAGTCGGGAGAAGCCTGGATGTGGATGTTGCAGCAAGCAGCAGATAGGTGCCTTCCGGTGGCTCCTCAAGGGTTTTCAGCAGGGCATTTGATGCATCGGCATTAAGCCTGTTTGCGTCTGTTATGGTGCATACCCGCCTTTTTGACTCCAGGGGTGCAAACGAGAGTATCTTCTGCATCTCCCTTACCTGGCCTATTTTGATATAACGGCCCTGGGGGGCCAGATCCAGTACATCAGGATGGACTCTTTTTTGGAATTTATGGCAGCTGTTACAGGACATGCATGCCCCCGGGGTGTGACTGGAAAGATCAGGGGCATTACACAGAAGTAATCCCGCGCACTTTTCCATGAATTCTTTCTTGCCTGATCCAGGAGGACCGACAACCAGGTAGGCATGGGATAGCCTGTGTTCTCTTATGGCCCTGGCTATAAGCACAAGGCATTTATCAATATTGCTGCCTGAAGGGGCTTCCCTGTCTGTTTTCATCTCGGTTAATTGCCAAGGTTGAAAAATGAGCCTATGCCCCTGAGCCAGCCAGGCATGTTGCGCCATACACTGGTTTCTGGATGAAGCGGTGGCAACCGGTCTTTTCGGAGTGCCTCCCATACGACATGTTTCAGGTTTTCCTTGGTGGGCGTGACGATTTCTCCAGTCTGCCTGTCAACAGGCACGAATGCTATACCGTCAGGGATGTCATAGGTCTTTTTTGTCAGGTCTTTGACTGTGCTTTTCATGAAATCCGTCCAGACAGGACAGGCGGCACGCCCTCCTGTCTCGAGCCTTCCCAGGGATTTCCTGTCCTTTCTGCCTATCCATACCCCTGTTACAACCTCGGGGCTGAACCCCATGAACCATGCATCTTTGTAATTATTGGTAGTCCCTGTCTTGCCTCCCACAGGGATACCAACTGCACGTGCCCTTCTTCCAGTCCCGTCCTGGACCACTCCCATTAGCAGGTAGGCCATTTGAAAGGCAGTGATGGGGTCCAGGGCACGGTGTAATTCAGGGTCAAGCATCTCTATGATACGGCCGTTCCTGTCAGTTACCTGTTCTATCATTTGGGGTTCAACTGTACGTCCCAGGTTTACAAAGGTGCTGTATGCCTGGACCATCTGTATCAGCGGCACTGCCGAGGAGCCCAGGGCAATGGACAGGTTTTGGGCCAGAGGCACCGTGATTCCCATTCGTTGTGCCTGCTGGATAATGGCCTTTACCCCAACCATGCGAGCTATTTTTACAGAGATTATGTTTCTGGAGAAGGTCAGGGCAGTCCTGACAGTGATAGGCCCCATGTAGGATTTGTCAAAGTTTCTAGGCTCCCACATCTTTTTGTTGTCAGTGCCCTGAAGGGAGATGGGCTCATCCACTATCATGGTGTTGGGCTGGATCAGTCCCTTGGCCATTGCCGTGGAATAGACCACGGGCTTGAAGGAGCTGCCCGGCTGCATCCTGCCCTGGGTCGCCAGGTTGAACTGGCTTTTGGTAAAATCCGTGCCGCCTATCATGGCCTTTATGGCGCCTGTCTGAGCATCCATGGCGAGCATGGCACTTTGTATGTTTTGCTTGAGGGCCCGGTCCCTTTTGTGCCTGGCAACGATCTTTTCAAGCCCGTTTTTTACACAGCTGAGGGCATTTTTCTGCCATTTGGTTTCCAGGGTGGTATAAATGCGGAAACCATCTTCCAGGAGACGTTTTTGGCCATAGCGGCCTATCAGGTCTTTTTTGACCTCCTGGATAAAGTATTCTGCCCCGGGAACGGGCCTAAGCCTTTCAGTGCCGAAGCGCAGCTTGTATGACAGGGCCCTGGATAGTTGCTTGTCAGAGATATAGCCCTCTTCGAACATCCGCCTCAAGACATATTCCTGCCTGCGCCTTGCCCGTTTGTAATGTCTCAGGGGATTGTACTTGGTAGGTGCCTGGGTAAGGCCGGCAATCATGGCGCATTCCGCCACGTTGAGTTGCTGTACGTGCTTGGCAAAGTAGGTTCTGGCAGCCGCCTCTACCCCGTAGGCGCCTGCACCCAGGTAAATCTGGTTTAGGTATATGTTGAGTATCTCGTTTTTGCTCAATGTCCCGTCTATCTGCCAGGCCAATATGGCTTCCTTGATCTTTCTCATCCAACTTCTTTCAGGGGTCAGAAGAAGAGATCGGGTGACCTGCTGGGTGATGGTGCTGGCCCCCTGGACGATTCCGCCTGCCTCTACATTTTTGACCACAGCCCTGAGGACACCAATGAAATCAATGCCTCTGTGTTCATAGAACCTGGAATCTTCAGCTGCCAGGAAAGCATGAATCAGGCGTTTAGGTATCTTCCGGATGGGTATGGGCCATCTCTTTTCCCTATACCAGTACGCAAGGACCTTGCCATCTGATGAATAGACTTCAGTGACCATGGGAGGGCTGTATTTTTTAAGTTGCATGATGGATGGCAGATCCAGCATAAGATAGGCTGTCATCAGTGCCATAGTGCTGGCAGTGACCAGAAGGCATGAAGTAAAGAGGATGATAAGAATCGACTGCGCTCCCCAGATCCGGGGGCTTTTTTTTCTGCGGGTTTTATTTTTCTTGGACTTTTTGGCCATAGATTTTGAAATTTATTGTCCTGACTGTCTAAATGTAAGTGGGCAGCAGGATATATTGCCCATTTTTCGGCACAGAGATACTACCACAGACTGTGAATCATGAGGAGGGGCAGTCTTAACAGGAAAACTCTATTTTGGGATTTATCAGATATCAAAAAACTGCAATATCATGTTGCTGCAGTATCAACCCGGATTATGCACTTCAAATGCCTGAAGAAAGTAATTTCTTTGAATTATTGCATAGTCAGCATATTTGTTCCCGTTGTGCCTTCAGCCAGAAGGTGAAGTTCAATCCATGATAAATCCTCAGGCATTTGAAGTGCATAATCCGGGATCAAGTGAATAATATTGTAAAGTTCAGGATGATCCGGCTGTTTTTTTGCTGCAGATTTTTATCCACCTAATCAGACTTTTCGAGCTGTTTTATGGCTTCATCAGCCTTTTCATTGGCAGCATGTGCAGCCTTTTGGGCCTTTTTTATAATACGGAATGCCAGGCTATGGGTTTCTTCAGAAGCAGCCTTTGCTGCACTTTTGCCGGCTTCAATAGCAGCTATTCCCGGACGGCCATAATTGACCGCCGAAGAGTTGATTTTTCAGTTGAAGAAACGAAAAAAACAGTAAATCCAGCTCTTGTTGTCGGCATATTTGCAAAATTTTGTGCGCACAACGACAAA
>JALWYO010000077.1 GCA_026992735.1 Deltaproteobacteria bacterium | reverse complement strand
GTTTTACCCTGAGTATGGCAAAGCCCGATGCCGGGTCCGCATAGGTGACCCTTTCCACCACTGCCCTGAGGGCCATTTCTCCCTGGTCCGGGCCATGGATGTTCAGTTGTTCCTGTTTGATCTTCATCGGTTTCTTTATCTCTGTCTTTTCCTTGGGTCCAGGGCATCCCGGAGGCCTTCGCCAAGCAGGTTGTAGCCAAGAACCGTTATCAGGATGGCCAGGCCGGGATAGACAGAGAGCCACCAGGCGATTTCCAGGTTGTCCTTGCCCTCGGTAAGCATGTTGCCCCAGCTTGGAGTAGGAGGCTGAACGCCGATACCCAGGAAGCTTAGGGCGCTTTCCGTCAGGATTGCCCCGCCTATCCCCAGGGTGGCTGATACAATGATTGGCGCAACCGCGTTAGGGAGTATCTCGCTGAATACAATCCTGATATTGGATGCGCCTGATATCCTGGCTGCAAGCACGAAATCCCTCTTTCTCAGGCTCAGAAATTCCGCGCGCACCAGGCGTGCAACCCCCATCCATCCCGTGAGGCCGATTACAGCCATGATGTTCCAGATGGAAGGTTCCAAGAAGGCGATGACCGCCATTATGAGAAAGATGGACGGAAAGCAGAGCATGATGTCCACGAAACGCATGATCAGGGTGTCTGTCCACCTGCCGTAAAAACCCGCCAGGGCGCCCAGTACAGTGCCAACTGCCGTTGCTATGCCAACTGCCACGAACCCCACGAGAAGGGAAATACGGGAGCCGTATATGAGCCTGGACAGGCAGTCCCTGCCAAGGGAGTCCGTGCCGAGCCAGTGCATCCTGGATGGGGCCTCCAGGATATGATATGTGTCGATGACCTGGGGATCATAGGGTGCAAGCACTGGTGCAAGGAGCGCCACCATGAACAGTATTGTTACTATAACCATGCCTGAAAATGCCAGGGGATTGGAGAGCAGCTCCTGGCAGAAGATAGCCGCCCGCCTTGCCCTTGACCAGGCATTGGAATTGCCAGACATGGCTATTCTTCCTCCCTGATGCCGGTTCTGATGCGCGGGTCTGCTGCCGCATAGCCCATGTCTGCCAGGAGGTTGCCGAGCAGGGTCATTACAGCAACTATTACCAGGTTTCCCATCAATACCGGGTAATCCCTGGCCATTACTGCGGACCACATGAGCTGCCCCACGCCTGGTATGGCAAATATGGATTCAAAGATGACACTTCCGCCAATGAGCCCGGGAATGGACAGCCCCAGGATCGTGATGAGTGGCAGCAAGGCGTTTCTCAGGGCATGCCTGTATATGACCGTGCGCTCCGGCAGGCCCTTGGCCCTTGCCGTTGTAATGAAATCCTGCCGCAATACCTCCAGCATGGACGACCTGGTGTATCTTGAGAAGCCGGCCAGGCCACCTATGGCAGAAACGAATACCGGAAGGATCAGGTGTTTCCCCCAGTCAAGCACCTTGTGCCAGGCATCCATCCTCTCGTAGCCCATGAGGGTGTGGAGACCGGACACAGGCAGCCAGTTAAGCTCTATGCCGAAATATAGCATGAGGAGCAGGGCTACCCAGAACGCCGGTGCGGCATAGGCTATGAATACAAGCACAGTGGTCACCTGGTCAAAGAGACTGTTCTGTCTCACCGCTGCCCATACGCCCAGGGGAACTGCCACCAGGATTATCAGTATCATGGAAAGAACGTTGATGAGTATTGTAACTGGCAGACGCTCTTTTATCTTGTCCCAGACCTTGCGCCTGTCCGGGGAGAATGATCTGCCAAGGTCCAGCTGCACCAGCCCCTTGAGCCACTTGCCGTACTGGACATACAGGGGCTTGTCCAGGCCGTACTGTGCCCTCAGCCTCTGCCTCATTTCAGGTGTCATCTTCGGATTGAAGTCGGCCTGCAGGCTCATTGGCTCTCCCGGAGCCATGTGCATAACGGAAAATGATATAATGGTGATCCCTATGAATGTCGGCACCAGGGCCAGGAGCCTCTTGCCAAACCAGATCAAGAAATCCATTTCAGTGATTGGTCTCCATATCTTGTCAGCGCATTATGTATTTCTGTTCGTTTTTTGGCACCCACCACCTGATAAAGTTGTAACTTATTCCTGCCGGGGCAGGGTGGATGCCATGAAAGCGGGCGTGGATAACGGGAAGGGCCATGGGCACATAGAGAAATGTATAAGGTTGATCCTCGGCAATGATCTCCTGTATCTTGAAATATATCTTCTTTCTTTCTTCCCTGTTGAATGTCCTGCGCCCCATGAGCAGCAGCCGGTCCACTTCGGGGTTTTTGTACCCTATAAAGTTAAGCTCTTTTGGCCCGGTTTTTGAGGAGTGCCAGATGTCATAGATGTCAGGGTCCTGCCCGAGGGTCCATCCCAGTATGACAGCCTCGAAGCGGCGTTTATCAATAAAATCGTTGATAAAGGCCGTCCATTCAAGCTGCCTTATGTTCATCTTTATGCCCACCTGCTTCAGCCTGTACTGGATGATTTGGGCCGTCCTGTCCCTTAAAGAATTTCCCTGGTTTGTCAGCACAGTGAACGAGAATGGCACGCCGTTCTTGTCGATGATGCCGTCTCCATCCCTGTCAGTCCAGCCGCATTCTGCCAGCAGTTTCCTCGCCCGTTCAGGGTCGTATGGATAGCGTCTGACAGCAGGGTTGTAAAACCAGGCATCAGGCTTGTAAGGACCAGTGGCAACTACTCCCAGGCCAAGGAGTACCCCCCTTATGATCTCTTCCTTGTCAATGGCATAGGAGATGGCCTGCCGCACACGCCTGTCCTTGAAAAACGGATGTCTCAGGTTGTAGCCAAGGTAGGTGTACGAAAAGGACAGGTACTTGTATTTCCGGAAGTTTTCTCTGAAGAATGGAGTGTTGGTCTGCCTGCGGTACTGTACAGGCGACAGGCCCATCCAGTCTATGCCGCCTGCCTTCAGCTCCATGAACATGGTGGCGGGGTCGGGAATGACGCGCATGATGTATCCATCGAGATAGGGCCGTCCATCAAAATAGCCTGGGTTTGCCTCCAGCTCTATCCTTTCCTGCGTCTTCCAGAGTTTCAGCTTGTAGGGGCCAAGCCCGACCGGCTTGCGGGCCAGTGGGCTCTTGGTGATGTCCTTGCCCTTAAGCAGGTGCTTTGGCAGCACAACTATGTCACCCCAGGAGCTGAGCGCAGGAGCAAACGGTTCCTTGTAGGTCACCTTGAAGGTGTAATCATCAGGGGCCTCGGCCTTCTCCACCTCAAGGAAATCACCTGCATAGGCCGTGGGGGTCTTTGGATTGATGATAGTCTTGAATCCGAAAAGCACGTCTGCCGAGGTGAACGGCTCGCCGTCCTGCCACTTGACCCCATGTCTTAAATGGAATGTGATGGTCTTGCCATTGTTGGTGATGTCCCATGATTCTGCCAGGTCTCCCACCAGGTTCAGGTTCCTGTCGTACTTGACCAGCCCGTTGTAGATCAGGCCGGCTATCTCATGGGAAGTCGCATCAGATGCAAGCATCGGTATGAGTGTGGATGCATCTCCTATGGAGCCGACTATTATCGTGTCTCCATAGGCAGGCCTTTCCTCATCTGCAGATGCCTGTGCCTGCACGAGCCAGGCCGCCATGAAAAGGAAAAGAAATACTGTTCTGGGAACGGTCTTTTTAAAGGGCATCCCTTGCCGCTTTTAGTGCCTCCACGCAGGAGTATGGAATCCTGAGGTTGCCTTTGCCAACGCCCAGCCTGATATAAGGCTTGGCCTTGCCATGGTAATCGCTGCCTCCAGTGGCCACCAGGCCATATCTTGAGGCAATATCCAGGCAGAGGGCGGTAAAGGCCTTGTCATGCTCGCTGTAATAGCACTCGATCCCCATAAGCCCGGCATCCTTTAGGGCGGTTACCATGCCTTCCAGTTCCTCGGCATCTTTTGCCTGCAGGGAAAATGGATGGGCCAATACAGGAATACCGCCTGCCCTGCGTACTGTCTGGATGGCATCTTCCGGCGACAGGATGGATTTCGGCGCATAGGCAGGTCCACCCTTCCTGAGATACCTGTCAAATGCCTGGCTTACGGATTTGACATAGCCTTTTTCTACCATAATCCTAGCAATGTGTGGCCTTCCTACTTGTCCGCCATGAGAGATACGGTTGATCTCTTCCATGGAGACGGGAAGCCCCATTTTGCCCAGCATCTTGAGTATTCTTGGGTTTCGCTCAGCCCGGGCTGCCTGGACCTTTTCTATTACAGACTGCAATTCCGAAGAGTTTTGGTCTATGAAATAGCCGAGCAGGTGCATGTTGCCCTTGGGAAATGAACAGCTCAGCTCCACACCTGGTATAAACTCCACTCCTGCGTCCATTGCGGCAGCAGCCCCGGGTTTTAAGGCGGCAGTGGTATCGTGGTCCGTGATGGCTATGGCAGCCAGCCCTGTTTTAGAGGCAAGTTGCAGCAGCTCTTCAGGTGAATCCGAGCCATCTGAAGCAGTGGTATGCGTGTGAAGATCACATAATTTCATTGCTATCTGTATCTAAATAAGCGTCCAGTCCGTCATGGTTTTCTTATCATTTCGATCTTGGCCTTGTCCCTGATGTGTTTTAGCCAGTCCTGGAATACCGTCTCTGACTTCACCTGTCTCACCTTTTTCTTTATCTCGGCCTTCTTTTTTGAATCAAAGGCCTTCATATCAGCAGTGTCCCTGTCTCCCTTGAGATACAGCACGTAGAACGTCTGGTTGTCAGTGGAAATCTTGTCAGGCAGTGGTCTTGACTTGTCCAGGGAAAGGGCATCCTTTACCACTGTAGGAGGTAGTTTTGTCCTGTTATTGCCAGAGGCGTCCAGGCGCTTGAAATAACCTGTTTCTTCTATCTTCAGGCCATAAAGAGCAGCAGCCTTGGCAAATCCCTTCTCTTTTGCTGCCTTGAGGAAATCTTCCGCCTTTTCCCTGCATAGCTCCAGTGCCCTGTCATGGCGGTAGGCTGTTGTGACCTTGTCCTTTACCTCGTTGAACGGAGGTATGTAAGGGGCCTTCTTGTCCGCAACTTCTGCTATGAGCACCCCCTTGGGAACCTCCATGAGAGAACTCAGTTCACCCTTGCCCAGGGAGAAGATGGCCCCTGTTACCTGAGGATTGAAACCAAGCACCGGACTCGGCTGCTTCCTGGAAAAGAAGCCGGTTTCCTTGATGGTCTTGTTAGCGCTGTCAGCATAGGCCTCCAGGCTGCCAAGTTCAATTATTGTGTCATAGGCCTTGTTGGCCTGGTCCCACAGCATCTTTTCCGTCTTCTTGGCCTTGATCTGTGAGGCAATCCGGTCATGGACTTCTTTGAGTGTCAGCTCCCTTGCAGGTCTTATGTCCGTGACCTTGATGATATGAAGGCCGAAATTTGTCTGTATCGGCTCGCTGATCTCTCCTTCTTTCATTGAGAAGACCTTGTCGTCAAAGGGCTTGACCATGGTGCCCTTCTTGAAGAGGCCGAGATCGCCTCCCCTTGCCGCAGACACCGGGTCCTCGGAGTATTCCTTTGCCAGGGATGCAAAGGCCTCGCCTTTCTTGAGCCTTTTTTCTATTTCTTCCGCCTTTTTCCTGATGGCCTCTAACTCGGCCTTGCTTGCATCATTTGGTATCTTCAGGAGTATGTGACTTGCCCTGCGCATCTCCGGGAGACGGAATTCATCAGGGTGATCCTGGTAGTACTGCCGAATCTCGGCATCCGTGGCATTGACAGACTTTTTCAGCTCCTCTCTTGAGAAGAGCACATACTTGAGCTTGATCTGAGGATCAGTCCTGAACTTTTCCTGGTGAGATTTGAACCATGTCCTGAGCTTCTCATCCGTGGCATTGACAGATGACAGGCAGTCATCTCCCTTGATCTTTACGAATTCCACGTTTATTTCAGCATTTTCATATCTATAATGCATGGCTGCCTCGGCATCAGGCACTGCAACACCAGAGGTCAGCAGGGCCTGAACCTTCCTGAGATACATCTCATGCCTGACATTTTGCTCGAAATCTACCGGTTTCAGCCCTGCATTTCTCAAGGCCATCTGGTATAGCCGATTGTCAAATGAACCATTCTGTTTGAATGCAGGGATACTGAGAATGACTTTCTGGATTTCCTTGTCAGTAACCCTGATCCCCATCTTTTTGGCTTCCTGTTCCACCAAGGCCGTGTCTATGAGTTGATCCAACATCTGTTGTTTCAGGTGCATCTGTTTGAGCATTGCCTCTGAGATGGCCCCTTTGTACATGCGCCGGAGCCGGTCCAGAGTAGAATTATATGCCTTCTGATAGTCTTCTACCAGGATCTTCTGGCCGTTTACCTTGGCCATGATGTCCAGACGCTGTGACCTGAAAGTGCCAACGCCCCAGAAAATAAATACCACCACTATGGCGCCCAGTATGAATTTCATCAGCCATGACGCTGCATTTCTTCTGATAATGTCAAGCATCGTTCCGGGATATCTCCTCTCAGTAAATAGATTATCTCAAATGCCTGTAGAAGGCCCAGGCCAGTGCATGAGCCCAGGCTATTCATGCTGGCAGACAATAAAGCACTATCGCAAACTGTACCCATGTGAAATGAAATTTCTGTAGGATGCCTTCTTGGCCACACAATGTCAAGAAAGTCCTGCGTCTGATGAAAACCAGGAGACTGCAGCTTTGATGGCGTGAAAGAGGGCCTTCAAAATCTCATGGCGTCAATCTGCCAGTCTGTTAAGGGATGCTCAGTGCTGATGCTTGTCTTTAATCCTGTTTCAGAGCAGGTTGCCAGGAATTTCATGGCCTGTCCGCGTCCATGCCTGCAATACCTGGCAATTAACTGTACCGCCTGTTCCAGGGCATCACGGGTTTTTAAATATCGTATAACAGAATACGGGCCGGGATTGTCCACAAGCCTTATTTGTATATCAGAATCGAGAGTTATATGTTGCAGCCTGGCGTTTTCATCCTGATTCCTGCCTACAGTAAGCCAGCTCATGTCCTGCAGGAGAAAGTGCCTGCCCACTTGTGCCAATATGCAGTCTTCTGCAGTAAAATCCGGCCATTGAGTAAAAATTTTCCTGAACCTGTTGGCGATGATCTTGTCAGCAAGCACGCATCCGCCTGCTGGTGCAGGATAGTCTTTGATTTTATACTGTTTTGCAAGGGCTATCTGTGCCTTTCTGCTTCTGCCGGAAATGGATGGCAGAAGCTCCCTGTTTATGATGCCCTGCCTTTCAGGGATTGTCTCAGGGAGGAACCTGGCTGAGAGCGGTCTCAGAAGCAGGCCATGGGCACTGCTGTCGCGTTCGATTATCCTTAAGGTATCCCGTCTCTGGGACATGGGCCTCTGCCCCAGCACCTCTCCAGTTGCCACAAACGAGGCGTTGAAGTGATCCAGCATGGAAATGGCCTTTTTTACCATGAGTATCTTGCAGTCAATGCAGGGGTTCAGGTGGCGGCCGTAACCATGTGGCGGATTCGGGACCATGGCCAGGTATTCCAGGCTTATGTCTATGACCTGCATTTCAATGCCGTATTTCTCCATGGCCTTTTCGGCTTCGGCCCCGGCCTTGTCTTCATCGTATAGATTCAGGCCGAAGAACGGCGTGATAAAGCGCAGGGCTATTGGTCTTATGCCCTGTTCTTCCAGTACTTTGCAGGCAAGTATGCTGTCAAGTCCGCCGGAGAACAGGACCAAGCAGTTCGTTTGCATATTGTTCAGCAGTCTCTGTGTCGCCTCCAAGCATTCTCATGATTTCAGCAGGCCGTTCTTCATCAGAGAGATTTTTTACCTCCATTACCGTCGTGCCTTTCTGCTGCCGTTTTTCTACGGCAAGATGTCCTTGCCCCATGGAGGCTATCTGGGGAAAATGCGTTATTGCAATGACCTGTAAATCCTTGCCTATAGACCTGAGCTTTCTGCCCACGTTTTCTGCAATTTCTCCGCCAAGCCCTGTGTCTATCTCATCAAAGACCATGGTCTGATTCATTCCTTTTCCACCTGTTACGGTTTTGACAGCAAGCAGCACCCTTGAGAGTTCGCCGCCAGAGGCGACCTTGGCCAAAGGGCGCAGAGGTTGCCCGGGGTTGGCTGAGAAAAAGAATTCCACCTTGTCAGCACCTGATGGCCCTACTGTGTCCGGAAGTATTTCCTCAGGGGAGGTTATCCTTACCTGAAGACAAGCCAATTTCAGGTCCAGAAAAGATAGCTCCTTCATCACAGCCTGTTCCATTGCCTTGGCAGCCTCGTGACGCATGATGCTCAACTTTTCGGCTTCGCGGCACAGTATGTCTTCCGCCTGCTCCAGTTTTCCGGCCGCATTGGTGATTTCGATTTCCAGGTCTCCATGCTCGTCTAATTTCATCTGGAGTTTTTCCCTGTGTTCAAGGACGTCGCGTATCTCTGGCCCGAATTTTCTCTTTATCTCCTGAAGCCTGAACAGGCGTTCCTCAACCTGGTCAAGCCTGGAAAGATCTACTGGAAGGCCGTGCAGATAGTCTCTGAGAGAGAGGGCGAGATCAGAGGCCTGATAAGTGGTGGAGTCCAGGAGTTCTTGCAGGGGGCTAAGCTTTGTATCGATTCCAGCCATCTTTTCCATGTCAGCACGGCAGCTGGAGAGCCGTTCGGTAATGCTTCCCTGTGCAGAATAGAGCTCCCTGTAGATACCTTCTCCAAGCTCCCTGAGGAGACTGGATGCCTTGAGTACAGAACGTTCCTGCTCCAGTTCCTCTTCTTCATGCTCCTGAGGGGCGACTTCATCTATCATGCGCAGTTCCGCGAGAATTTTCTTTTTTTCTTCCTCCCATGCCTGGTTTTGCTCCTCGAGCCTTTCCAGTTTTTTTCTCCAGAGCATGACATCTGCATGCAGGCCCGCAAGCACATTGCACTGTGATTCCAGGTTTCCAAAATTATCCAGCAGAGTTAAGTGCCTTTCCCTTCTGAGGAGGTTCTGGAATTCGTGCTGGCTGGCAATGGTTACCAGGCCTTTGGTCAGTTTTTTGGCCTGTTGCAGGCTTACTAGGTTGCCGTTTATGAATGTTTTGCCCTTGCCCTTGGTGGTTATGATCCTCCTGATAATCATCTCGCCATCGCTCTCTATTCCCTGTTGCTTGAGGGCTTCCCGGACATTTGAGGGTACCTCGAAAAGCGCTTGCACGACAGCATATTCTGCTCCAGGCCTGACAACTGATGTGTCTGCCCTGTCCCCGAGTATGAGCTTTAATGCCTTTACAAGCAGGGATTTGCCTGCACCAGTAGGGCCCGTGATTACTGTAAATCCGGATTCAAAGGGAAAGGATGCCCTTTTGGTCAGGATAAAGTTTTCCAGTATCAGTTCCGAGAGCATGTCAATTGCAATTGCATTATGATGTCTATGATGGAGCAAGAGATTTTTTTCATAAAAAGGTCTGAATCAGGAGATGACAGGATGATCCCTACTCAAAGTCTTCACAGCTCCCCTTGCCTCTTCGCAGTATGGACGGCTCGTCATTTGCCAGGGATATGACGCTGGATGGCTCCGGCGGGATTATGCCGCAGTCAGCGATTATCGCAACTCTCTTTCCGAATACCTTTGCCATCTCCCTGGGGTCTGAAAATGTCCTGTCTCCCATTGATGCCGTAGTGCTTATTACCGGGTTCCCTAAAAGCCGAACTATCTCCTGGCATACAGGATGGTCCGGTATCCTGATGCCAGCGGTCTTCCTTTTCGTCAGCATCATCTTGGGGACCTGCTTAGAACCTTCCAGGATAAATGTGTATGGGCCGGGCAGGTATCTCTTCAAAATCCTGTATGCAAAGTCAGTAACCCTGGCATATCTGCTGATGTCGCTGAGGTTTGAGCATACAAAGCTGAAAGGCCTGTTCTTGGGAATACCCTTGATCTGGTAGATTTTTTCTATGGCCTTCTTGTTGAAGATATCTGCGCCAAGGCCATAGCAGGTGTCAGTAGGATATATGACAACTTCACCGTTTTTTAGCGCCTCTGCAATCCTGGCGATTTTTTTTGGATTTGGCCTGTGAGTATCTATTTCCAGGATCACTGTTTCCTCCTAAAGGATTGACAAGCAGGCTGTTTTTAAGTTAACAGTTTTTGAATCAGTTCCAGGCAGATGCCGGTTATGCTTAAGTGCGTTGCTCATACATTGAGATTAACCAAGGTTTTTTATATTTCAACCCCATCCGCTGCACATGTTGTTTGTTAGTGCCCGGAGTGTCTGCCTGAATCCACAAAAAACACAGGAGGATAGGAGATGAAACTGGACCCCACCAAGATGAAAGACTGGCAGATAGCAGAGGCAGCTGAAGAGACCATGAAGACGGTCTATCAGCTCGGAGAAGAGCTTGCCCTGGACAAGGAAGAGCTCCTTCCCTATGGCCACTATGTTGCCAAGATAGACTACGCAAAGGCACTTGAAAGGCTCAAGGACAAGCCGGATGGAAAATATATTGATGTTACTGCCATTACTCCTACACCCCTTGGCGAAGGAAAGAGTACATGTGCAGTCGGCCTGATGGAAGGTCTGGGCAAGAGGGGCAAGAACGTGATCGGCGCTCTTCGTCAGCCGTCAGGCGGGCCCACTTTCAATATAAAGGGAAGCGCTGCAGGCGGCGGCCTTGCACAGGTAATTCCTCTTTCCAAGTTTTCCCTTGGCCTTACCGGTGACATCAACGCCATCATGAATGCCCATAACCTCGGCATGGTAGCCCTTACTGCAAGGATGCAGCATGAGTCAAACTATACTGATGAGCAGCTTGCGCAGAGAAATCTCAAGAGAATCAATGTCCATCCAAAAAGTGTGGAATTCAAGTGGATCCTCGACTTCTGTGCCCAGGCCCTCAGGAACATCACCATTGGTCTTGGCGGGCGCATGGACGGTATGACCATGCAGAGCGGGTTCAATATCGCAGTGAGTTCCGAGATTATGGCCATCCTTGCCATTGCCAACGATCTCAAGGACCTGAGGGAGAGGATCGGCAGGATAGTGGTTGCCTATGACCGCACCGGCAAGCCTGTCACAACAGAGGATCTGGAGGTGGCAGGTGCAATGACCGCATGGATGGTGGAGGCCGTCAATCCCAATCTCATGCAGACTGTTGAAGGGCAGCCATGCCTGATACATGCAGGGCCTTTTGCCAACATAGCCATTGGCCAGTCATCCGTGATTGCCGACAAGATAGGCCTGAAACTTGGTGATTACCTTGTGACAGAGAGCGGTTTCGGTGCTGACATCGGGTTCGAAAAATTTTGGAACCTCAAGTGCCGTTTCAGTGGCCTGAAACCCAACTGCGCGGTAGTAGTGGCCACCATCAGGGCGCTCAAATGTCACGGAGGAGCACCGATTCCCAGGCCGGGCCGTCCAATGCCGCCAGAGTACAATGAAGAACATGTTGAATGGGTGGAGAAGGGTACCGCCAACCTCCTGCATCACATCGAGACGGTCAAGAAGGCTGGCATCAATCCGGTTGTGTGTATCAATGCATTTTATACAGATACCAAGGATGAGATCGAGGCCTGCCGCAGGCTCTGCGAACAGGCAGGTGCGCGTGTTGCCGTATCAGAACATTGGGAAAAGGGCGGTGACGGTGCCCTGGAATTTGCCGACGCAGTGGTTGATGCCTGTAATGAAGAAAATCATTTCAAGTTCCTCTATGACCTTGATATGCCGCTTCGCCAGAGGATTGAGCTTATTACAAAGGAAGTTTACGGTGGCGACGGGGTTACCTATACTCCCGAAGCAGCTGCAAAGGCAGAGGCCATGGAGAAAGATCCGGAAATATCCAAGCTTGGCACATGCATGGTCAAGACCCACCTGAGCCTCTCTGACAATCCGAATCTCAAGGGAGTGCCCAAGGGGTGGAAGCTTCACGTACGCGATATCCTCACCTACAAGGGTGCTGGTTTCGTGGTTCCTGTAGCAGGAGCAATAAGCCTGATGCCTGGCACAGGTTCAGATCCTGCATACCGCAGGATAGACGTGGATACTGACACCGGCAAGGTAAAGGGTCTGTTCTAATTATTATAAATGTTGTTTCGGCAAAGGCCGCAGGGATTGTCCTTGCGGCCTTTGCATTTGGTGTGCGAGATAATTTGCAGGTAAGCTGCCATTTCCTGTTTTAGTGCAACCTTTTTATGATTAGGCTGTTTGTCCTGGTGGGGAGATGTGTATCGTGTCTGAGTCAGTTTTCCCCACCGCGGTTTTGGTGGCATTTTTTTAATGTTGGTGCCACGTTTTTAAATAAATTTTTTCTGATATATTAATATATTATGTGCCAAAGCTATTTTTATGGTACGGATTGGTCTATGTAGGCCCGTTTTTTGCTTGTGTTCATAGAGTCCTGGGTGGCCCCGCCCGTTTAGGGGGAAATTTTAAAGACAGGATTTAGACAGGAGGAGTCATGTCGGCAAAGATCATCAGCGGAATTGAAATAGCAAAACAGATCAGGGCTGAACTAAAAGATGAGGTCCAGGAACTCAAGGAAAAGCATGGTGTGACGCCAGGGCTTGTTACCATCCTGGTAGGAGAAAATCCCGCCTCTGTTTCATATGTAACTGCCAAGCAGAGAACGGCGCACGATCTTGGCTTCCATTCTGTTCAGGACAACCAGCCTGAAGATATTTCAGAAGATGATCTCTTGAGCCTCATTGAAAAATATAATCAGGATACCAGTATCCACGGTATATTGGTACAGCTGCCTCTCCCGAAACATATAAATGAGGGCAAGGTTCTCTATGCCATCTCTCCAGACAAGGATGTGGATGGCTTTCACCCGGTAAACGTAGGTAAAATGGTCATAGGAGAACAATGTTTTCTTCCCTGTACGCCTCATGGAATACTGGAAATGCTGATACGATCGGGTACAGAGACCAGCGGGGCAGAAGTGGTGGTTGTGGGCAGGAGCAACATAGTTGGGAAGCCTATTGCCAATCTCATGATCCAGAAGCGTGAAGGCGGAAATGCCACTGTTACTGTCTGCCATACAAGAACCAGGGACATGGCTTTTCACACTAGGAGGGCGGATATCCTTATCGTTGCTGCAGGCAGGCCCAAGGTCATTACAGCGGACATGGTCAAGGAAGGCGTGGTGGTGATCGATGTGGGTGTGAACAGGATTGGAAAGACCCCTGAAGGCAAGGCCATTCTCTGTGGAGACGTGGATTTTGATGCCATAAAGGAAAAGGCAGCTGCCATCACTCCGGTACCAGGCGGTGTTGGTCCCATGACCATTACCATGCTGATGAAGAATACGGTTCAGGCCGCAAAACAGTTTGCCGGTCTCGCATAAAGGAGATTCATGACAGATGGATACCAGCAAGAGATTTGATAAGGGCAATGGCGGATGTCCCGGCATCCAGTGTGAGGCAAACCGGGAAGTCCTGTGCAATTCATGCTCTGAAGGAGTTATAACCGCTGCCCACAGGGTCCAGGACAGGAGCATAGAGCCCTGTCTCTTTGGAAAGGGCGGCACCTGTTGCAGAAACTGCAACATGGGTCCATGCCAGATAATTGAAGGCGTCGATTCCATGAAGGGAGTATGCGGGGCTGATGCCGCTACTGTGGCAGCAAGGAATTTTGCCAGGATAGTCGCAGGTGGCGCTGCTGCCCACATGGATCACGGCCGTGGTGTTGCCCTGGCATTTCTGGCAACCGCAAAGGGTGAGACCCCTTACGAAATAAAAGACGGCATGAAGCTCAGGGAAACTGCGCTTCGCATAGGTATAGATCCTGGAGAGAAGTCGAAGACCGATCTTGCCATCGAAGTGGGAGAAAAGATGGTGGCAGAATTCGGCCAGCAGGAAGGAGTGCTATCTTTTATCAAAAGGGCACCTGCACCCAGGCAGGAGCTGTGGGAAAAGCAGGGTGTTGCCCCCAGAGGTGTTGACAGGGAAGTGGTGGAAATGATGCACCGGACCCACATGGGTGTGGACCAGCACTACGAACATATCCTGCAGCATGCTGCCCGCTGTGCCCTTGCAGATGGGTGGGGTGCATCCATGATAGCTACCGAGCTTTCAGACATCATGTTCGGCACCCCGGTTCCCATACGGAGCAAGGTAAATATCGGTGTTCTTAAAGAGAAAGAGGTAAACGTCACGGTTCACGGGCATGAGCCTGTTCTTGCCGAGGCCCTGGCCATGGCTGCCAATGATCCAGAAATAGTGGCAGAATGCAAGAAAGTGGGCGCCAAGGGGGTCAACCTGGCAGGCGTATGCTGTACTGGCAATGAAATCCTCATGAGAAGAGGGCTCCC
Organism: Deltaproteobacteria bacterium; assembly: GCA_026992735.1. Classification (GTDB taxonomy): domain Bacteria; phylum Desulfobacterota; class Dissulfuribacteria; order Dissulfuribacterales; family QOAL01; genus QOAL01. The sequence goes on along the minus strand of JALWYO010000077.1, from coordinate 37,197 downwards.
AATTGCAGGAAGCTTTGTCCAGCAGGAAGTAGTCCTGGCAACCGGTGCGGTAGAGGCCATGGTGGTTGATGTTCAGTGCATTATGCAGGGCGTCTCGCCGGTGTCCAGCAATTACCATACTTCTCTTTTTACTACTTCTGACAAGGCCAAGATAACAGGTGCCACTCATATCCCGTTTGAGGAACACAATGCCATGGACGTGGCAAAGGACATCCTCAAGCGCGCTATTGCCAAGTTTCCTGAAAGAGGCAAGCATTTTATCCCTGTTCATGAAATGGATGTGGTGGCTGGTTTCAGTCACGAGACCATAAACTATATCCTGGGAGGCCGTTTCAGGGCTTCCTACAAACCCCTGAACGACAATATTGTCAACGGCAGGATCAGGGGGGTTGCCGCCATCGTTGGCTGTGACAATTTCAGGGTCATGGACGAGGTTCACGTTGAACTGGCCAAGGAACTCATAGCAAACAATGTATTGGTTCTTGTCACCGGCTGCGCTGCAACAGGCATGGGCCGTGCCGGGCTTCTTTCTCCAGAGGCCAAGGAAATGGCAGGCGATGGCCTTAAAGAGGTGTTAGAGGCCGTGGGCTGTCCACCTGTCCTTCACATGGGTTCTTGCGTGGACAATAGCAGGCTCTTGATTGCAGCTACCGAGATGGTTCATACGGGTGGGCTCGGCAGTGATATAAGCGAGATTCCGGTTGTGGGCTGCGCTCCACAGTGGATGAGTGAGAAGGCCGTGTCCATCGGGCAGTATTTTGTCTCAAGTGGTGCATATGTAGTATTTGGCCCGAGTTTCCCCACAACGGGCTCGAAGAAAGTGACAGATTTCTGTTTCAACGAGATGAATGAGATATATGGCGGCTCATGGGATCTTGCTGTAACAGCCAACGAGTTTGCCAACAAGATGATCGACAAGATCGATGCGAGAAGGCAGGCCCTTGGCCTGGACAAGAAGAAAGAGCGCGTGCTGTTCGACATGGCCATGCGCCGGGAGCTTGGTTCCAGTATCCCTGGAATGGGGTGCTCTCCAGGCGGCCATTAGACCGGATGAATTATGTGGCAGCGTGAATCTTCAAGGTGAAAACAACAACTATTTGGAGTAGCAAGAATGGCTAAAAGCGGTGCGATAATGGTCCTCGGCGGCGGTGTGGCTGGAGTTCAGGCTGCACTGGATCTTGCCGACCTGGGCTACTATGTTTACATAGTGGAAAAGAAGGCCTCCATAGGCGGGGTCATGGCCCAGCTCGACAAGACCTTTCCCACCAATGATTGCGCGTTGTGAATCCTGGCGCCAAAGCTGGTAGAGGCCGGTCGGTCTCCAAACATAGAAATCCTTACCAATGCCAGGCTGGAGGGGCTTGAGGGCAAACCAGGGCAGTTCAAGGCCAGGGTATTCCAGGAGCCCAGGTATATAAACGAAGATCTGTGTACTGCCTGCGGCATGTGTACCATGTATTGTCCCAGGCCCGTGGTTGATGCATACAACGAAAGGCTTGAGATTACCAGGGCGCCGCATATCGATTATGCCCAGGCAATTCCATCCAGTTATTACATAGATGCAAAGGCATGTCTCAGGGTGAATTTCGAGACGTGTAATCTGTGTGCCCAGACCTGTACTGCAGGGGCCATAGATTTCAGCCAGAAACCCAAGAACCTGGAGCTGGAAGTAGGTGCTGTTGTGCTCACCCCTGGTTTTGGCAGGGTGGATAGTTCCGTGCTGGAAAAATTTGGTTACGGTAAATATCCAGACGTGTTGACAGCCTTTGAATTCGAGCGTCTCACATGTGCATCAGGCCCAACTGAAGGACACATAGTCAGGCCGTCTGACAACAGGCCTCCGAGAAAAATTGCGTTTCTCCAGTGCATAGGTTCCAGGGACGAGACGTGCGGCAACGGTTACTGCTCTTCGGTCTGCTGCATGTATGCTATCAAGGAGGCGTCTGTTGCCAAGGAGCACGAGCCGGACCTCGACGTGTCCATATTTTTCATGGATGTCCGAACGCAGGGCAAGGGCTTTGACGATGCCAGGAAACGCGCCCAGGAAAAGTACGGCATAAATGTGATAAGGGCCAGGGTGCCCAGGGTGGACCAGGTGGATGGCAGGCTTGCTCTTACCTGGACCACGGATGACGGGAAGCATCATTCCGGTATCTTCGACATGGTTGTCCTGTCTGTGGGGCTTGAGTCTCCCGAGGATGCCGAGGCTCTTTCCAAGATAGCCGATATTAAACTCAATAACTATAATTTCTGCAGCACCAGGGTTGATTCTCCCCTCTCTACCTCCAGGGACGGTGTATTCGTAGCAGGGGCCTTCCAGGGGCCCAAGGATATTCCAGAGAGCGTTACCCAGGCATCGGGTGTCGCTGCCATTGCCTCTGAGCTTCTTGCAGAGGCAAGAAATTCCCAGACAGTAAGCATTACCTATCCGGAAGAAAACAAGGCCCTTGAGGAACAGGAGCCGAGAATCGGCATCTTTGTCTGTCACTGCGGCGTGAATATTGCCGGTGTAGTAGATGTCAAGGCAGTGCGCGATTATGCGGCAAGCCTTCCAGGGGTGGTGCTTTATGAAGATCCTCTATATTCCTGTTCCCAGGATGCACTCAAAGGTATAGCCGAGAAGATAAGAGACAATAATCTGAACCGGGTAGTTATTGCCGCCTGTTCGCCAAGGACCCATGAACCCCTGTTTCAGGAGACTCTTCGTTCTGTAGGCCTGAATCCTGCGTTGGTGGAGATGGCAAATATTCGTGACCAATGTGCCTGGGTACATGCACAGGAGCCTGAGGCAGCAACAGAAAAGGCCAAAGATCTGGTGAGAATGGCAGCGGCCAAGGCCAGGTTGCTTACGCCTCTTGAACAGCCCACCGTGGACGTGACCCCGGGCGCCCTTGTTCTTGGTGGCGGGGCTGCCGGCATGTCGGCAGCGCTTTCCATTGCAGACCAGGGTTACAGCGTGACTATCGTGGAAAAATCCAGGCATCTTGGTGGAAACCTGAGACGGCTTCAGTGGACCACGGACGGCCAGGACGCCAGGAAGGTCATGGAAGATATGATTTCCAGCGTGGAATCTCACCCGGGAATAGAGGTGCTTACAGGCTCCACCGTTGAGGCTATTTCAGGTTACGTGGGCAATTTTACCAGTACTGTAAGCCAGGGAAAGAAGAACAGGCTCATCAACCACGGAGTAACCGTTATTGCCACAGGAGCCAGGGAATACAAACCCAGATCTTATGCCTATGGCGAAAGCACGAGGATAGTCACCCAGCTGGAACTGGAAGAAAAGCTTGCAAGGGGAAAGAGCTTCCTGAAGAATGCCCGCAATATAGTCATGATCCAGTGCGTGGGCTCTAGGGGCGATGATATGAGCCATTGCAGCAGGTTGTGCTGCACCCAGGCGGTGAAGAATGCCCTTAAGCTTAAGGAGCTCAAACCTGACTGCAGGATATATATCCTTTACAGAGACATGAGGACATACGGCTTCCATGAGGATGCGTACCGGGAGGCCAGGGAAAAAGGTGTCATCTTCCTGAGATACAGCACTGACAAAAAGCCGCAGGTCATCAAGCAGGCGAGGGGGATCAAGGTAAGGGCCTTTGACAGGCTCCTCGGCGAGGAAATAGAGATACCTGCCAATCTTGTCGTGCTTTCAGCAGGCATTGCGCCTGGAGACAATCAGGAGCTTTCGAAGATTCTAAAGGCACCCCTTACTCCTGAAGGTTTTTTTCTGGAGGCCCACGCAAAGCTCAGGCCGGTGGAGATTGCAGTTGATGGAGTTTATCTGTGCGGCCTGGCGCATGGTCCCAAGAGCCTGGAGGAGTCAGTGGCCCAGGCAAAAGCTGCTGCAGCAAAGGCAACCATACCACTTGCAAAGGGCAAGGTCGCAGTTGCTCCTATCGTATCTCATGTTGACCAGGATGCCTGTATCGGCTGCGGCATATGTGAGAGCCTCTGCCCGTTCAATGCCATCAGGCTTTCCAAGGTGGGCAAGAGGAAGAAGGCCCAGACCATAACAGCCTCCTGCAAGGGTTGCGGTATCTGTGCATCCCATTGTCCGACCATAGCAATAAGCATGGGCGGTTTTACAGACCAGGCCATTATGGCTCAGATCCATGCCTTTTCCGGCCGGCAGTGTGACGAGGGGTAGTACGGTATGGCAAAGGAAAACGCAGTAACAAAGGAGAATGAAATGACCCAAGAGGGTTTTGATCCCAAGATACTGGGCTTTTTCTGCCACTGGTGCTGTTATGCAGCAGCTGACTCGGCAGGCGTTTCCAGGTATCAATATCCGCCCAACGTCAGGGTTATAAGGGTGATGTGCACCGGCCGAATCGATGCCAGATTTGTCATCGAGGCATTCCGGTGTGGTGCTGATGGTGTGTTTACAGGTGGCTGACACCTTGGTGAATGTCATTACCAGTCTGGTAATTACGAGGCTATGATAGTAACGGAGGCGGCAAGACAGCTCCTGGAAGACTGTGGAGTTGACCGGGAAAGGCTGGCTCTGGAGTGGGCATCTGCTGCAGAGGCTCCAAGGTTCGTAGAGCTCATAACCGGCTATGTGTCCAGGATCAGGGAAAAGGGGCCGTTGGGGTCAGGCCCAGACGAGATCCCTGCAGATGTTGTTGGCCGCAGGCTCAAGGCAGCCGTTAAGGCCGCTGGTGCCAGGAAGCCCCGCACTCTTTTAGGAAAGCTTGCGAAGAAGATGGCAAAGGAAGGAGATTATTCCAGAGATGCTATTTCCAAGGGTGTGAAGGCAAAGGTGTTTCCTGCCATGAGGTCGGTGAGGATAGCTACTGAGGTTGGAATGATCTTGGAAGAAGGCCCTGCGGATCTCAAAAAGCTTTGCAGCGATACAGGTGCATCTGCAGAAGAACTGGAAAAGATATTGGCCCCCATGTTGAAGAAAGGGCAGATTTCACGGAAAAAAGACAGTTTTTCTCTTTCTTCCTGAAAGTAGAACATAATTATAGGAACTGATTCATGACTCTACAGGCATCAAGATTAAATCCGGAATTCCTGGAGGAGATATTTCCCTACCAGGGCTGCGAGACAGTAAGCCTCTGCTATGGCTGTGGTTCCTGCAGTGGCGTCTGCCCTGTGGAAAAGGTGGTCGATGAATTCGACCCACGCAAGATAGTGCATATGGTGGCCCTGGGGATGGAAGAGGCACTGATAAACGGGGATGTCATCTGGGCATGTTCCCAATGCCAGAGTTGCATACCGGTATGTCCTCAAGATGTCCGCTGTGCAGACGTGATAAAGGCCCTCCGGGACGAAGCGGTCAAGAGGAAATCAGTGGATCCAGAACGCCTGGAACACCTGGGGCAGTTTGCAGTTGTGGATGGAGGGAAATGCGTGGCATGCCTTACTTGCGTTAGGCTTTGCCCTTTTGGCGCACCGAAAATCGCAGATGAGGGCTATGCGGTCATAGAGCCGGAACTGTGCAGGGCCTGTGGCATATGCGTGCTGGAATGTCCTGCAGAGGCCATAGAGCTTGCTCCGTCACCTGAAGCAAGGGGGGCTTTGAAATGATCAAGGGATTTTGTTGCAATTATACCCTGAGTGTGGAGCCTGAGGCATTGAGGAGTGAAGGCCTTATTCCTGAAGACGTTGAGATTGAAAGGCTGCCGTGCACTGGCAGGCTGGAAGTGCCGGAAATACTCGATTCCTTTTCCGAGGGAGCTGAAGCCGTCTTTGTGGTTGGCTGTCAACTTGACAAATGTCATAACCTCTCAGGCAGCAGGAGGGCCTCCAAAAGAGTGGGCCAGGCCAGAAAGATCCTTGAAGAGCTGGATATGGATCCTGCTTTGGTGGAGATGTTTTATGCAGGAAGGGGCGAGACAGAGCCTGTTGTGGAGGCTGCAAGACTCATGGCTGCCAGGGTTTCAGAGCAGGATCAGCCTGGTTAGCAGGCAGAGATTGACTGCTGTTCATGACAGACGGATTCATGCGTTTTTTTTGAGGTAATTTCATGATAATCGCTGAAAGAAAGACATTAAAAGAACTTCTGGGAATGATAGATGGGTGCAGCCGTGTTCTTATCCTTGGATGCAGGGGTTGCGTGGCGGTCTGTTCTGCAGGTGGGGACAAGGAGGTTGCAATCCTTGCATCAGCTCTGAAGCTCGGACTTACCAGGCGGGGCAAGAAAATAGACATCGAGCAGCGTACATTAGTCAGGCAGTGCGATCCTGAATATATTGACCCGCTCAACCAGGATGCAGCAGATTTTGATGCAGTGCTCTCCATGGCATGCGGAGTAGGTGTGAATTTCATAGCAGACCGTTGCGACAAGGTAAACGTGTTGCCTGCCCTTGATACCACATTCTACGGGGCCAACCTGTCCAGTGGAGAGTGGAAAGAAATGTGCGCAGGCTGTGGGGCATGCGTGCTTCATCTGACCGGCGGGCTTTGCCCTGTTGCAAGGTGCGCCAAGAGCCTTTCCAATGGCCCGTGCGGGGGTTCTCAGGGTGGACGTTGCGAGATCCATCCGGATGTTGCATGCATCTGGCAGCAGATATATGACAAACTTTCAGGGCTGAACAGATCGGATGAGATGAAGAATATAATGCCAATTCGCGACTGGACCTCTGCAGGCCATGGCGGCCCGCGTCGCAGAATCAGGGAGGACTTGCTGCCGTGAAAGCAGGAAGCAATCTAGAAAATGTATTGCGCTCAGGTGCCTTTGCGGTCACAGGGGAACTGGGGCCGCCAAAGAGCGGTGACCTGGGGCTGGTTAGAAAAAAGGCCAGGATTCTTAAGGGCCATGTGGATGCAGTCAATATAACAGACTGCCAGACAGCCATTGTCAGGATGTCCAGTCTCACAGCGGGGCTGGCAGCATTAGCGGAGGGTGTCGAACCTGTAATGCAGATGACCTGCCGGGACAGGAACAGGATCGGCATGCAGGCAGATATCCTGGGGGCCGCGGCCCTCGGCATAAAAAATCTTCTATGCCTGACCGGTGACCATCAGAAATTCGGCAATCATCCCCAGTCAAAGGGCGTCTTTGACATGGATTCCATACAGCTTCTTCAGATGGTCCGGGGCATGCGGGACGATAGGGCATTTCAGTGTGGTGAGGAGATAAAAGGCAATGAGCCAAGGCTCTTTTTGGGCTGTGCCGCCAATCCGTTTGCAGATCCTTTTGAGTTCAGGCCTGTAAGGCTGGCAAAGAAGGTGTCTGCAGGTGCAGATTTTGTGCAGACCCAGATCATCTACAACGTGGAAAAATTTGCCAGGTTCATGGAGATGGTACGGGATCTGGGCGTTCATGAAAAATGCTATATACTCGCCGGGGTAACCCCGCCAAAGTCCCTGGGCATGGCAAGATACATGAAGAAGTTCGTGCCTGGCCTGGATGTGACTGATGACGTGCTGTCCAGGCTTTCCGATGCTTCTGATCAGCGGGAAGAGGGCATCAATATCTGCGTCGATATCATAAAGCAGGTGCAGGATATTCCCGGGGTGGCCGGTGTACATGTGATGGCAATCGAGTGGGAAGAGGCTGTGCCTGAGATAGTCAAGAGGGCAGGGCTTTCCAACAGGCCTGACCCAAAGGGCATCGAACCAGTGTTGTCAAGTTCCCAGTCCATTGAAAAGGCTGTGGAGGATGCCAGAAAAGAGATTAGAATAGAGCTGGAGGAAGAACTGGAAAGGGCAAAAACAGAGGCCCAAGCTTCCCGTGAGCTAGTGATCAAGGAAAAGGAAAAGATAGCCTCTGAGATTTCAGATCTCAAGAAACAGGTAGAGGAGGCAAGGACTATGGCAAGCCGCAAAGAGGCCGAAGTCCAGAAACTTACAGCAGAAATAGAGATGGCAAAGAAGGAACTTGAAGCAAAACAGGCAGCAGCACCATCAGCGCCTGTTCCTGAACCGCAACCCCCTGCAGCTCCACCTGTTCCTGGGCCGGCAGGTCCACTTACAGGCAGGGAGCAGCGGGTGCTGGAGTCACTGAATCTTGGTCTCGAGGCATTGAAGACGGTCCTGGGGCTTGATGATACGCAGTTTGAGGCCCTTAGAAGATTCCTTGAAGCGGAATTCATGTTGCAGTTTGGCCAGGCGCCAGTCCCTGTGACACCATCTGCACCGGCCCCGCCTGCTCCTGGGCCTGCTGAGCCTCAACCGGCAGGGCCTGTACCAGAAGCTGCACCGGCCCCGCCGGAAGCAGAGGCCCTGGTGGAAGAGCCTGTCAAGCCAGAGAAGCCAGCCAGGAATAAAGAGGTTGTAAACCTGGTTGCAAAAGGCAACCTGGCGCTTCACAGTGGTGACTACAATGGTGCCATCGAGGCCTTTGAGCAGGCACTTGGTATCGATCCGGAAGATGCAAAGGCGAAGGCCGGTCTTGCCGAGGCCAAGGCTGCCCTTGAGAAGGCGATTTCTGCAGTTCAACCATCAGAATCAGAGGAATCGGAAGGCCTTTTGCCGCCTTGTCCCGAAGGCGTGGATGAAACCTGGTGGAAGGAAAAGTGGATAATCCGTTACACTGCAAGGGGCAACGTTGCCATGATGAATGGCGACTATGAAAAGGCCGTTGTTGAATTTGAAAAGGCCTTGTCCCTTGATCCTGAGAATGGGAAGGCAAAGGACGGCCTGAACAGGGCCAAAAACAAGGAGGGAATTCGTATTCCCGAAGCAGCCGGTGCCCCTTCTGTTGAAGAGGAAAAGACACCTGAGCCTGCTGCAGCCCCTGCAGAAGAGGAAGAGGAAGAGAAGGAAGAAGAGGCAGAGGCTGCTCCTGCTGAGGAAAAGCCAGCGAAGCCTGAGAAGGCGGCAGAGGAAGAAAAGAAGGAGAAACCTGCACCAGAGCCCAAGGCTCCAAAGGTTGAGATATCGGCGCCAGCCGGCGAGGGGGTCTCGGATCTGTCCGTTACGCCACTTGCCAAGGATGAGCCCCCGCTTTCCGAAAGGGCGGGAGACATACCGGAAGACGTCTACATGGAGTCCTGTTCAGGGATGATACAAAGCGTAATGCTGGGTGATGGAGAAAATGCCTTTTCAGTAGGTGGGGAAACTGCCCTTCCCTTTTACAATTTTGAAGGCGACATGCCTAATCCACCAAGGGTGGCATTCGAGGTACTGGATTCAGAGCCTGAGGAATGGCCTGATGTTCTGACGAAATATTTTTCAGACTGCCTCTCAGATCCTGCGGAATGGGCCAGGAAGTGCGTGGAACAGTACAATGCGAAATCAATCTGCCTGTCTCTGGTCAGCACTGATCCAAATGGTGCAGATGCTTCACCGGCCGAGGCTGCTGAAGTGGCTGAGAGGGTTGTAGAGGCAGTAGATGTCCCCATAATCCTGTGGGGTTGCGGTAATGCAGAAAAGGACACCGAGACACTCAGGGAGGTCACTGGCAGGATTGGTGACAAGAAAGTCTGCCTGGGCCCGCTTAGCGATGCCAATTACAGGACTCTTGGCGCTACAGCAATGGCATTCCAGTATCCGGTGGTAGCCTCTACGCCTATTGATGTAAATCTTGCGAAACAGCTGAATATCCTGCTGGAGAACCTTGGTGTCCATCTGGATCACATCCTTATGGATCCTTCCATCGGCGCTGTTGGTTACGGGCTGGAATACACCTATTCAGTAATGGAGAGGATCAGGCTGGCTGCCCTTACCCAGCAGGATGACAAGCTTTCATGCCCGTTTATCGTAAACCTGGGTCGGGAGGTCTGGAAGGCCAAGGAGACGAGACTCCCGTCTGACGGCATGTTGGGTGACCAGGAGAGAAGAGGGGTGCTTATGGAGGCTATAACTGCCTCTGCCCTCCTGCTTGCAGGCGGGGAACTCATGGTCATGAGGCATCCCAAGGCTGCTGCCCTTGCCGATGCCCTTGTGGAAGGCATGCTTTGATGCCCGGATTTGTTTACGAATTTCAGGAGATTTTTTCAGGCAAACAGCCTGAACGATATTTCAAAGAGAAACTTAGAGAGGAAAGAATATGTCCAAGATAATCTGTTCTGCAGCCATCCGAGGCGCTCACAAGATAGTGGATATGGCCGAGGAAAAGTTTGAAGAGGCCCTGAAAAAGTACGGACCTGAGCAGGAAATAGCTTTTCCCAACACGGCCTATTATCTGCCTATCATATACAGCATGCTCGGGGCACCGGTTAAGCAGCTCGGAGACATGAAGGAGATCTTTCAGGAATGCAGGAAGCTGCTGCCTCCGCCGGTTACAGATGACCTCTGGCTTCCCTATCTGGCACCTGCATTGGATGCAGGCATGGCCACCTATTTTGCAGAGGAGATGTTCGAGGCAATAAGATATATAGAAGAACCGCAGTACTATACCAAGACCGAAGATCCACCATCCAGTGGAAACTACTGGTTGGGAGCTGCAGACGATATCATCTTCAGGAAGAGAGGCGTTGAGTTCGTGGACGGCACGGCTCCGGGCTTTGCTGCTATCCTTGGTTCTCCTGCCAGTTCAGAGGAGGCGGAAAAGATAGCCATTGAGCTTCAGGAGAAGAACCTCTATGTATTTTTGCATGACCAGACCGACGGCATATATTTTCCAGATCAGCTCCTGAAGAGGAAAGTGCAGATAGGCTGGTCCACCAGGCTTGTACCATTTGGCCCTACATATACTTCTACTATCTTTTCAATAGGTTTTGCCTGTCGCGTGGCCTTGGCATTTGGAGGCATAAAGCCTGGAGACTACAAGGGCAATCTTATCTATAATAAGGATCGTACTTTTGCATTTGTCATTGCATTCGGCCCGGTCTCGGATGAATGGTATGCCAATGCCGCCGGTGCCATAAACTGGGGTTTCCCCACCATTTCCGACTGGGATATCCCGGAAGTGCTCCCAACTGGTATCTGCACCTACGAGCATGTGGTGAGCAAGGTCCCTCATGACGAGATCGTCCAGAAGGCCATCGAGGTCAGGGGGCTTAAGGTCAGCGTTACCAAAATAGACATTCCTGTCTCCTACGGCCCAGCTTTTGAGGGCGAGCGTATCAGGAAAGATGATCTCTATCTCGAATGCGGCGGCGGAAGGACCCTTGGTGTAGAAGTCCTGGTTTCCAAGGACATGGACGAGGTGGAAGACGGCAAGGTTATTGTAGAAGGCCCTGAGATGACAGACTGCAAGGAAGGCGACAAGCTGCCTCTGGCCATTCTGGTTGAAGTCGCAGGCAGGCAGATGCAGCCTGACTTTGAGCCGATACTTGAACGCCAGTTTCATCATCTCATTAATTATGCCCAGGGTATAATGCACATTGGCCAGAGAAACATCATGTGGCTCAGGGTTGGGAAGGCAGCCATAGAAAAGGGCTTCAAGTTCGAGCATATCGGCAGGATACTTCATGGAAAGCTCCACCAGGATTTTGGTGCCATCCTGGATAAAGTTCAGGTCAAGATCTACACAGTGGAAGACAAGGTCAAGGAAGTCCTCGAGCTTGCCAAGGAGGTCTATGCAGAAAGGGACAGGCGTCTTGGTTCCATGACAGACGAGAGCGAGGAGATTTTCTATTCCTGCACCCTTTGCCAGTCTTTTGCTCCGAGCCACGTATGCGTAATCACACCCGAACGTATCGGCATGTGCGGCGCATACAACTGGCTGGATGGAAAGGCATCATATGAGATAAACCCAACCGGCCCGAACCAGCCCATAGAAAAGGGTAAGTGTCTTGATCCAAAGCTGGGCCAGTGGGAAGGAATAAACGAGTTCGTAAAAAAGGCGTCCAGGGGCAAGGTGCAGCAGGTCAGCGCCTATTCACTCATGGTTGACCCAATGACTGCCTGCGGCTGTTTTGAGTGCATTGCCACCATGCTTCCCATGTGTAACGGCATAATGATAGTCAACCGTGATTATATGGGCATGACCCCCAGCGGGATGAAGTTTACCACCTTGGCAGGCATGGTTGGAGGCGGGCAGGTCACCCCGGGATTTCTTGGAGTGTCCAAGCACTACATATGCTCCAGGAAGTTCATGCAGGCCGAAGGCGGGCTCAAGAGGGTAGTATGGATGCCCAAGATGCTTAAAGAGGAACTCAGGGATCGCCTGGAAGAGAGGGCAAAGGAGGAAGGAGTGCCTGATCTTCTTGACCTCATAGCAGATGAAGAGGTAGGCATCGCCGAAGATGAGGTGTTGAAATATCTGCAGGAAAAGAATCATCCTGCACTTTCTATGGAAAGCGTAGTTTAAGAGGAGCTTAGGATCATGGCGCTTACTGGAATAGAGATCCTGAAAATGCTCCCCAAGAAGAATTGCGGGGAGTGTGGAGTACCTACGTGTCTGGCATTTGCCATGAAGGTGGCAGCAGGCCAGGTTGAAATTGATGCTTGCCCTTATGTCTCTGACGAGGTCAAGGAAACAGTCAGCGAGGCCAGTGCACCTCCAATCCGGACAATCACCCTTGGAAGCGGGGAGAATAAGTTTGTTTTCGGTGGCGAGACCTGCCTTTCCAGGCATGAAAAGAGGTTTGAGCATCCAACAGGTATAGCTGTACTACTCACCACTGACATGGATGACGGTGATATAGACGGCAGGATGGACCGTTTTCTGGCACTTCGTTATGACAGGGTGGGTGTCGAGCTCAAGGCAGACCTCCTGGCCATAAAGGACAGCTCTGGTGATGCAGGAGCATTTACCGCCCTGGTTGAAAAGGCACGTTCCAAGTGTCCTGATGCCGCCCTTATACTCATGAGCGAAGCCGCTGATGTATTGAAGGCAGGGGCCGAGGCCTGCGGGGAACACGTGCCGCTTCTCTATGCTGCCACTGAATCCAATGCTGATGCTGTTGCTGAGGTTGCAAAGGATACAGGTTGTCCCCTGGCAGTGCGTGGTGAAAATATTGGCGGGACTGCAAAACTTTCCGAAAAGCTCCAGGCCGACGGGTTCAAGGACCTTGTCCTGGATACCGGTGCCCGCACAATGAAGAGCCTTTTTGAAGACCAGATTGTATGCAGACGCGCGGCCATAAAACACAAGTACAAACCCCTGGGATTTCCTACTATTACATTCCCCTGCGAGATGACCGATGATCCGTTCATGGAAACGGTTGTTGCTTCTATTCTTGTGGCCAAGTATGCAGGCATCATGGTTCTGTCCGATCTGCAGGGGGATTTGCTTTTCCCGCTTCTCCTGGAGCGCCTGAATATCTTTACGGATCCACAGCGTCCAATGGTTGTCCAGGAGGATATATATCCCATCAATGGCCCTGATGAGAATTCTCCAGTGCTGGTGACGTGTAATTTCTCCCTGACCTATTTCATTGTCTCTGGTGAGATAGAGGGGAGCAAGGTTCCATCATGGCTGCTTATCAAGGATACCGAAGGCCTTTCAGTGCTTACGGCCTGGGCTGCCGGGAAGTTCAGCGCAGATCTCATTGCCCAGTTCGTTAAAAAGAGCGGCATAGAGGACAAGGTAAAGCACAGGAGCATTATCATTCCCGGTTATCTTGCCTCTATCAAGGGCGAGCTGGAGGAGGAGCTGCCTGATTGGAAGATACAGATAGGTCCCAGGGAAGCAAGCCATCTGCCTCCATTCTTGAAAAAATGGAGCCCGGAAGATTAGGTCTGGCCTGAAGCCAGTAGTAATTTGAGCGAGGAAATTGCCATGTATGTTCAATGTATAGCTGAAAGCATAAATATCATGGGGAACCGCACAGGAAGTGCCATGAGGGCCAGGGACCCCAGACCTATCGTGGAAATGGCGCATGAGGAAGTGGCAGATGGAGGAGACTTCCTGGATCTGAATATCGGCCCTGCCAGAAAAGACGGGCCGGATCTCATGCCCTGGATCGTCAGCGTGGTGGAAGATGTGACAGATTGTCCGCTCTCTCTTGACACCACAAATGCGGATGCCTTGATAGCAGGTATGAAGGCGGCTGCTCATCCGGAACGTCATATCATGAATTCCATTTCTCTCCAGCCTGAGAGGATGAAAAAGCTCATTCCTGTTGCAGCAGAGGCAGGATGTTTTGTGGTTGGGCTTCTCTGGGGAGTGGACGGCATGCCGAGGGATTCCAATGAAAGGGCAGCCATGACCATAGACCTTTTAATGGCCATGAACGAGGCAGGCATACCCAATGAGAAGATACTCGTGGACCCGATAGCCACTCCAATTACCCTGGGTTCAGACCAGGTGATGAGCGGGCTGGAATTCATGTCAATGCTGCCTGACATCGCTCCCGGTGCCAAGAGTACTGTGGGTCTTTCCAATGTATCGAATGGCGTGGATACGAAGCTTCGGCCATATCTCAACCGTGCCTTTCTTGCAATGCTCATGAAACACGGTGTCTGGTCGGCCATTGTGGACACATATGACCACGAGCTCATAGAGTTGGCCCACGGGGAAAGGCCGGAACTGCTGAAATTGGTTCATGATATAATGGACGACAATGATCCGGATCCATCTTCTCTTTCAGACAAGGAGCTGGAATATTACAAGACTACCAGGGTGCTTATGGGCAAGACCATCTTTTCCGAATCCTGGCTGGAACTTTAATGTAATTGTCCTGGCAGGTTGCAACAGAGCTGGAACGAAGTATTGTCTGATGGTGGGTTGTGTTTATTGCCCACCATTTTTTTACTGTGAAGATACAGGCCGGTGGCCTTGCGTTCATTTGCATGATTGCAGCAGTAGATAACGGATTGCATATAAGTCTTAATTCATATGAGGTGTCATGGCTGAACTTATTCATATAACCATTGACGGCAAACAGGTGGCTGCGGTCAAGGGTCAGACCATCCTTGAAGCAGCGGCAGCGGCGGGCATAAAAATTCCAACCATCTGTCATATCAAGGGTGAGGAAGCATCTTCCAATCCCTGTCTCCTGTGCATGGTAGAGATAGAGGGTCTTGGCAGGGTCAGGGCCTGTGCTACTCCTGCAGGAGATGGCCAAGTTATAGAGGTCCACAATAGAGACCTGGATGCCTTCCGAAAGGAGCGACTGGAGGTATTGGCAGAGAGTCACTACGGGGACTGCCGAGCTCCATGCAACCTCACATGTCCCGGAGGCATAAACGTCCAGGGTTATGTGAACCTTATAGCAAAAGGGGAGTATCTCGCAGCCCTGATGCTCATAAAGGAAAAGAATCCCCTCCCCATTGCAGTAGGCAGGGTATGCCCAAGGTTTTGCGAGACCAGGTGCAGGCGTATTTTGCTGGATGAGCCTATTGCTATCAACCATCTAAAGAGATTTGTGGCAGATCATGCCCGTGAGGCAAGGTTCAGGGATACAGAGGTAGGCAAGCCTACCGGTAAAAAGGTAGCTATCATTGGTGGTGGCCCTGCTGGTCTTTCCTGTGCCTATTTTTTGAGAAAACAGGGTCATCAGGTTACCATTTTCGAGGCAGAGGACAAGCTCGGTGGCCTAATGAGATACGGCATCCCGGGCTACAAGCTGCCAAACCGGGAAGTTGACAGGGAGGTCCAGGGCATCCTCAACCTTGGCGTACATGCCAGGCTTGGAAAGAGATGGGGGACGGATTTTACCCTGCAGACCCTTAGAGACCAGGGATTTGACGCCATTTTTATTGCTACCGGCCTGTCCCGGCAGAAACAGCTCGAGTTAGAAGGTGCGGGAATCGCCAGGTGCGGCCTTAATTTCCTCAGGGAAGTAAACATGGGGGCAAAGCCAGAGATTGGAGACCAGGTGCTTATTGTCGGCGGCGGTGACATAGCTGTGGATTCTGCCAGGAGCGCCAGGCGGCTGGGCGCAAAGAATGTTACGGTTATCTATCCAAGGTCCAGGGTAGAGCTTCCTGCGCATCAGAGGGAGATAGAAGAGGCGGAAAAGGAAGGCGTGCAGTTCTTTCTCATGGCCACACCTCTGAAGATTATGAAGGAAGACGGGCAACTCAAGGTGGAGATGGCCCGTACCATACTCGGCGAGCCTGATGAGCGCGGCATAAGGCGCCCGATTCCCATGCCTGGGTCCAGGCTTTTCTGGACCGGGGATACTGTTATTTCAGCCCTTGGCCAGGAAGGAGATCCCACGTTTCACAGCTATGGCGAACTTGAGGCATCTATAGCGCTTACACCTCGCAATACCATAAAGGCCCATCCAAGCACCATGAAGACCAGCGTGGATGGAATATACGCAGGGGGTGATGCAGCCACTGGCTCAAGAACGGTTATACAGGCTGTGGCAGGCGGCAGGAGGGCCGCAGAATCCATACACGAATATCTCACAAAGGAAAGGCCTTCCGTGCTTGAGCCACGCTTCAACTTCACCAAGGGCAAGAGATTTGAAGACGTGGATATGCACAACTTTGAGGGCTATGAGCTTCAGCTTAACGAGGTCATGCCAGCCAGGCCTGCTGAGAGAAGGACAGGGGATTTCGGCGAGGTCCAGCTTGGATTTTCCGAGGAGATGGCCGTGCGGGAGGCCAAGCGCTGTCTTCAGTGCGGATGCCTTGGCCTGTCCAAATGCAGTTATCGTGAGATGTGTGTTGATTACAAGGTCAAGGCCAATAAGGCCAGGACAAGGCTAAAGTACCAGGTTGACAAGTCTCATCCATTTATCGTGGTGGATGCCAACAAGTGCATAGGCTGCACAAGGTGTGTGAGAAGCTGCAAGTACGATGCTTTTGAGTTGGATCTCACTCTTGATCAGAAGACCGGCCTTATTGACGATGTTTCCATAAAGATAAACCAGAACTGCGTCTCTTGCGGTGCCTGCGTGGATGTATGCCCGACAGGTACGCTGTCAAAGCAGGACAGCGTGGTGCCGCTTCTGCCTGCGCAATTGTCGTCAGTGAAGACAGTATGCACCTATTGCGGTACAGGCTGCAGTATTGACGTAGTTCACATGTATGGCGCTATCCTTGAGGTGAAGGCAGATCCTGACAGGCCTCCCAATTTTGGTCACCTGTGTGTAAAGGGACGGTTTGGCTATTCATTTTACAGAAACCATGAGAGACTTCGGCTCCCACTTGTCCGTTACAGTGTAGAAGAGCCTTTCAGAGAGGTGGAATGGGATGAGGCCCTGAGAATAACTGCCGAGAAGTTTCTTGCCATAAGAGACAAGTTTGGCCCGGACAGCATGGGCGTGCTTGCATCATCCCGCTGCACAAACGAGGAGAATTACCTTCTTCAGAAGCTTGCGAGAGCCGCATGGGGCACGAACAACGTGGACAATTGTGCCCGGGTCTGACACGCTCCATCTGTCAGCGGTCTGCTGGCAACACTGGGAAGCGGCGCAGCAACAACTCCTTTTGAGCAGATAATTGGTGCAGATTGTCTCCTTATATGCGGGGCAAATACCACTGAGGCACATCCCATAATCGGCCTGAAGATCAGGGAAGCTGTCAAGCGAGGGGCAAGGCTTATTGTCATTGACCCAAGAAGGACCGACCTGGCAGTAATTGCAGATGAGCAGTCCTCTGGTATATGGCTGAGAGTCCGGCCTGGCAGTAATATCCCGCTGCTGAATGCCATGCTTCATACCATTATCGAGGAAGGCCTTCTGGATGAAAAATTCATTGAGGAACGCACAGAGAAATTTGATGCTATCCTGGAACATTGCAAGGATTATTCTCCCGAGAGGATGGCTGAGCTCACTGATGTGAAGCCGGAACTGATACGGAAGGCTGCCAGGCTGTATGCTACTTCTGCGAACTCTATGATTCTGTACGGCCTTGGGGTGACAGAACACAAAGGCGGTACTGCCGGTGTTATTGCCCTTGCAAATCTGGTACTTGCTACTGGTCACGTTGGCAGGCCCAACAATGGCATCAATCCTCTCAGGGGGCAGAACAATGTCCAGGGTTCTTGTGATATGGGCACCTTGCCGTATATCTATCCTGGTTATCAGGATACTGATGATCAGAAGGTCTTGGAGCGTTTTGCCAGGGCCTGGGGTGTAAAGGCGCTTCCAAAGACCAAGGGGCTTATGGAGCCGCAGATGTACGATGCTGCCCTGGATGGCAGCTTCAAGGCCCTTTACTGCGTAGGATATGATCCTGCCCATACCCAGTCCAACATAGAACATGTCCGCAAGGCCATGAAGGCCATGGATTTTGTAGTGGTGCAGGATATGTTCATGACAGAGACGGCAAAACTCGCTCATGTGGTGCTTCCGTCAGCATGTTTTTATGAAAAAGAAGGCACTTTTACCAGTGGCGAACGGCGTGTAAGAAAAGTCAACAAGGTGATACCTCCCAGGCGCAGCACCAAGGCTGATTGGGAGATTATCTGTCTTATTTCACAGGCAATGGGCTATCCGATGATATACACCAGCCCGGAACAGATAATGACCGAGGTAGCTGCCCTGACTCCTTCTTACGGGGGAATCACATATCAGGGGCTGGGTGAGGATGGCAAGGTCTGGCCATGTAGCTCAAAACAGGATCCTGGTACACCGTTGCTTCACACCAAGCGCTTCCCCAGGGGAAGGGCCTCTTTTGTGCCGGTCTCATATATCGTGCCCGAGGAAGAGGCAGACAAGGATTATCCTTTGGTGCTGATTACCGGCAGGAGACTGGAGCATTACAATAACGGCTCCATGACCAGAAGGTGCCAAGGGTTTGATCAGATCGCAGGGACGGAACTGCTGGAAATCCATCCTGATGACGCCAGGGTCCTTGGTATTGCAGATGGCAATACCGTAAGGATAGAGTCACGCAGGGGTAGCATAAAGGCTGTGGCCACTGTTACGGAAAGGAGCAAGCCTGGTACCGTGTTTATGACGTTTCATTTCCAGGATGATCTTACCAATGTTCTCACAAGTCACGGCATGGATAACAAGACCCTGACCCCCGAATACAAGGTATGTGCAGTGCGTATCCGTGCCATTGACAGGGGACATTAATCCCGGATTATGCACTATGACCTTTGCCTCGCATCTTTGGCAAACTTGCGAGCTGCATAATCCGGGTTAATATAACGGTCTCCTGCCATGGGTACTGAACCTGCTGCATTGCCGGAGATTGGATTTGCCAGGCAGTCTGGACTTCTCTGGTCTGAACATATGCAGCATTCACCAGCAGACACAAATCATATTTTGTTAAAAACAAGAGCAATTTGTCCCATTATTGGTTAAAAAGCATGGATGGGCCAGTTTACATCTGCTGCCATGCAGCGGAGTGGCCATTCCATGAAGAGTTCGAGGAATAAGTGGATCATGATGAATGGAGAAATAAGAGGAACAACTGTTATTGCAGTAAGGCATAAGGGGCAGGTTGTGATTGCCGGAGATGGCCAGGTAACGCTTGGAAATACTGTTTTGAAACAAAAGGCCAGGAAGGTAAGAAGGCTTTTTAACGGCAAGGTCATCTCGGGTTTCGCCGGAGCCACTGCCGACGCCTTTACATTGTTTGAACGGCTTGATTCAAAAATAGAATCATACGGTGGCAATCTCCTGAGAGCTGCCGTGGAGCTTGCCAAGGACTGGCGTACAGATAAGCTGCTCAGGCGTCTGGAGGCCATGCTTATAGCAGCCAATGACAGCCATACCCTGTTGATTTCTGGCTCAGGTGATGTAATAGAGCCGGATGACGGGTTGATCGCCATTGGCTCCGGTGGGCCGTATGCCCTTTCTGCAGCCAGGGCTCTTGTGGCGCACAGCGAACTTTCTGCCAGGGAGATAGCTCAGAGCGCACTGGAGATCGCAGCTGACATATGCATATATACCAATCATTCTTTTGTATATGAAACATTAGAGGATAAATCAGAATGAAGGCTCTCGTTTCAGATGGTGGTTTTGGGCCCATGACGCCCAGACAGATCGTAGCAGCTTTAGATAAGTACATAATAGGGCAAGACAAGGCAAAGAGGTCAGTCGCCATTGCATTGAGGAACCGCTGGCGCAGACAGCAGGTCCCTGAGGAGCTCAGGGACGAAATAGCCCCTAAAAATATTATAATGATAGGTCCTACCGGTGTTGGCAAGACCGAGATTGCCAGGCGGTTGGCAAGGCTTGCCCATTCACCGTTTCTCAAGATAGAGGCCAGTAAGTTTACAGAAGTAGGCTATGTTGGCCGGGACGTGGAATCCATGATCCGGGACCTGACACACCTGGCAGTGGATATGGTCAAGGGTGAGGAAAAACAGAAAGTGGAGCAGAAGGCCAGGGAGCAGGCTGAAGAGAGACTCCTGGACCTCCTTGTCCCAAGACGCCTTGCCGGAGCGCCTCCGGAAGACGCAAATGTTCCAGATACGACGGATACCAGGGAACGCTTCAGGCAGATGCTCAGGGATGGAAAGCTTGAGGAGAGATTTGTGGAATTGGAGGTCTCTCAGAGCGCCGCAGCTCCCATGGTGGAGATCTTTGCTGCCGCTGGCATGGAAGAGATGCAGTCAAACCTCCAGGACATGCTTTCCAATGTCTTTCCAAAGAAGAAGAAACGCCGCCGTGTAACAGTCAAGGAGGCCAGAAAGATCCTGGAGCAAGAGGCAGCAGGACGCCTTATCGATATGGACAAGGTGGTGGAAAAGGCTGTGGCCAGGGTGGAGCAGCAGGGAATCATTTTCCTGGACGAGATAGACAAGATTGCTGCAGGGGCCAGTGCAGGCAGGGGAGGGCCGGATGTATCCAGAGAAGGCGTTCAGCGCGACCTCCTGCCCATTGTGGAAGGAACCAGCGTGCATACCAAGTATGGAATAGTCAGGACAGATCACATACTTTTTATGGCAAGCGGTGCCTTTCATGTGGCCAAGCCTTCTGACCTGCTGCCAGAATTGCAGGGCAGGTTTCCCATAAGGGTTGAACTGGATTCTCTCACGCAGAAGGATTTCGCACGGATACTCACAGAGCCTGAGAACGCCCTGGTGACCCAGTATAAGGCACTTATGGAGACCGAGGATATAGATCTGGTGTTCGAGCCAGAGGCAATCGAAGAGATTGCCAGGATTGCGTTTGAGGTAAATTCCCGCACGGAAAATATCGGTGCCAGGAGGCTTCATACAGTGATGGAAAGGCTCCTGGAGGAGATATCCTTTGAAGCCCCGGACGTGGCCCCGCAGACCATACATATTACAGCCGGATATGTGCAGGAAAAACTCTCGAATATCTTGGAAGACCAGGATCTCAGCAGGTTCATTCTGTAAAGAGGAAAAGGAGAAAACCGTGTCATCTCTGTCAACGGCACAGGTGCTTATAGAGGCCCTTCCGTACATCCGTAAATTTTACGGAAAGACTATTGTTATAAAGTATGGCGGGCATGCCATGGTGGACCAGGATCTCAAGAAACAGTTTGCCCTTGATATCATCCTCATGAAATATGTTGGTATCAATCCCGTTATTGTCCATGGCGGCGGGCCACAGATCAGCAGGATAATGTCAAGGATGGGCATAGAGTCCACATTTGTGGAAGGTCAGCGTGTTACCGATGAAGAGACCATGAGCGTGGTGGAGATGGTCCTGGTAGGCACTGTGAACAAGGAGATTGTAGGCCTGGTAAACAGCCTGGGTGGCAGAGCTGTCGGGTTGTCAGGCAGGGACGGCGATCTCATCAGGGCTGAACGCATGAAGATATACAAGTACACCGGAGATGAAAGGCCGCCGGAGATCATCGATATCGGCAGGGTTGGCAAAGTGGCTGACGTGAATCCCGGTGTTCTTACCGCCCTGGAATCAGAGGGGTTCATCCCCGTTATTGCGCCTGTTGGCGTAGGACCTGGCGGTCATGCCTATAATATCAATGCAGATCTGGTGGCAGGTGCAGTGGCCGGGCATCTGAAGGCAGAGAAACTTATACTGTTGACGGATGTGCCAGGTGTATTAGGACCTGGAAGAGAGGATGAGGAACAGAGACTTATCCGTTCCATGAGTTTTGCAGAGGTAGAGACTGCTATCTCCCGCTCTGTTGTCACCGGCGGGATGATTCCAAAGCTCAAGGCCTGCCTCAAGGCCCTTAAGAAGGGCACCAGAAAGGCACATATAGTTGATGGAAGGCGCGAGCACGCCATTCTCCTGGAGCTGTTTACTGACGCAGGTGTGGGCACGGAAATAGTCCAGTAGTAAGCATTCACGGCACTGCGTCCGCCGTGTTGGCGGGCGTTTGCAACAGGGAGTATGGCTGCGCACCCGCTGTCTTGCCTCTGCGGCATCCTTTTCCCACTTTACTTATGATGGTCAGTCTCTGAATTCTGTGCCTGAGAGTTCTTCGAGTGCCTCCAGGTCCAGGATTTTTATGTGTGGGCCCTGGACAGCTATAATTCCCTGCCTTTGCATCTTTGCAAATATCCTGGAGAGGGTTTCCGGGATGGTGCCAAGCAGGCTTGCCAGCTGTGACTTGGGCATGTCCAGGGTGACGGAATCAGATTTGCCCTGCTGTTTCATCAGGATGATGAGATATGTGGCCAGGCGTCCAGGTACCTCCTTGAGGGAAAGGTCTCCAATCATGACGGCAAAGCTCATGAGCCTTCTGGACAGGATGGAGAGGAGATTCATGGCAATGGACGGGTCTTTCTTCAGCAGGAGAACAAACGCCTCTCTGGGTATGTAGAATGTCTCTGTCTTTTTTACTGCCATGGCATTGGCAGGGAACCTGGTGCCTGCAAAGACAGCCGCTTCACCAAATGGTTCGCCAGGCCCGAATACGTGGAGTGTCTGCTCTCTGCCCTCTGTTGACAGCTTGAATATCTTTATCCTGCCTGTAATAACAATGTGAAAGCCCGTGGCCCTGTCTCCTTCCATGAAGATGGTCTGTTTGGCATTGAATTTTTTTACAGAGCCAATGGCAACGATATCATTCAGGACCCTGGCAGGCAGTCCATGGAATATAAAGCATTGTTCAATGAGGTTTTCAGGGTCCATTGCTGTAACTTTTCTGGTTTAACAGGCCGGCATTGTCTTTTCTTTTGCTTGCCTAACCTAGGGGGCTGTCTTATAAGATAAAAGCAGCAAACAAAGGCAGCCTGTGCCGGGCCATGTCAACAGGTGCCGGGCTGTCTTTGGACGATACGATTATTATTGAAAATTCAAACACAAGAGGATTCAGGATTGCTTCAGATCTTCTCACAGAAAAAACACTCGGTAGAACCCACGAACCAGATAGAAAAAGGTTGCTGGGTCAACCTCGTGGACCCTACCGAGGAAGAGATTAACCGGATATTGCAGGAGACTCAAGTATTACCGGAATTTCTGCGCTATCCGCTTGATGTAGAAGAGACTTCCAGGGTGGAAAGCGATGAAGGCCAGATACTGATCATCGTCAAGATACCCTATCCCCAGCACAGCAAGGACATGGTCAGGTTCGAGACCATTCCTCTGGGTATAGTGATTCTGGAGAACGAGATTATCACCATTTGCCCGGTTGAGACAGAGGTCCTGAAGCGTGTCATAGACTCTGCCATGAAGCAGCGCATATTTGTCAGCCGGGTCAGGTTTATCTTCAATATATTTTTAAGGGTAGCCAGTGATTATCTCAGGCACCTCAGGCTGATTGACCGTCTAATGGAGGAATACGAGAACGAGCTTCAGCAGTCCATGAGGAACAAGGAACTGGTCAAACTGCTCAACCTGGAGAAGAGTCTGGTCTATTTCAATACAAGCCTCAAGGCAAATGACATGGTAATGGTCAGGCTGGGCAGCGGCAGGTACGTGTCCATTACCGAGGATGACGAGGATATCCTTGAAGATGCCCAGATCGAGAACCAGCAGGCCATTGAGATGGCCAAGATATACAGTGATATTCTGGCCGGCATGATGGATGCCTATGCCTCTGTCATTTCCAACAACCTGAATATCGTCATGAAGTTTCTTACAGCCGTTACCATTGTTCTCATGGTGCCCAACCTGGTGGCGAGTATCTACGGCATGAATATAGAATTGCCGTTCCAGCACAGTCACTATGCCTTTTTTATGACAATGGGCCTTTCATTTCTCATCTCATTGGTGGTTGTTTATGTATTCATAAAAAAGAAGATGTTTTGAATTGGCTGGCAGTATCTCCCGAACTTCCCTGATGAATTATGCGTATCTGCTCACAGAACTGACTTACTATAAGGGTATCGCATCTATGGCGTTGCCAGACACTTGAAGCACAAGGAAGTACGCCTGCGCGTCCCCCGTCTTGTACCTTCAGCATCCTGTAAACAGATACAGGAGAATTTGCACGGACTTATTGAGAAGTTACAATTATGCCGGATAACAGTCTGAAAACCAAAAAGGATCCTGCAAAAGAGGCCTGGATCGCCAATTTTTTTACAGAGAATCACCTTGCCTACGAGGCATTCCCAAACGAGGTAGCCTCTCCGGAGCAGCTCAAGTTCATCGTGTACCTGGAAGATGAACCCTATTACTATCCTTGTTCTGACAAGACTTTCAATAGCATAATAAACAAGCAGGACAGTGACAGCCTCATCCTTCAGTATATGAAGGTGTGGGAGAAGGTGGAACCTCTTGTCAACGGCCTCATAGAGGATGATTTCAAGAAGAAATTTCTGATGAGCCTCCTGAAGATAAAGTTTCGCCATGAGACAGCATCCTTGGTCATGCTGCCGTCCCGGGTTGAAAAGAGGCTTTTGCAGATATTCGTAAGGGTAAGCGAGATAGACAGGCCTCTTTCCCATGAAAAGGAAAGAAAGAATCGAAAGATCCACGAGCTTCTGGCAACAGATGCTTACAGAGATGCCCTTAATCAGCGCTCCGGTCTGGACATAGCCCCTGATACTCCTCTTAATGACATAAATTTTCAGATCAACGTCTTGAAACTGAAGCGTCTTCTCAGCCTGTCCAGCAACATAGACACGCTCATGACCATGGAAAAGCCGACCAGGGATGATATTTCCATGCTGATGTCCAGAGATATAGAAGGTGAGGGCTGGAATTGGTTTCTGGATTTGCTCTCCACATGGCAGAAGCAGGAAGCATGGCATTATCTTTTATGGCATGCACCCTCGGCAGGGGCATTTCTCCTGGATCTTGAGGTAATCAAGCTGCTATTGCATTTCAGGGTCAAGGTTATAATTTCTGTTAAACAGGCCTTTTATTATCACGATATTACCATGGAGGACATAATAGACGATCCATTTCTGGCAGAGCATTTGAGCGAGGCGGATGTGATCGCAAGAAAGGATATCTCCAAGAACGAGCTCATAGACAAGCTCAAGAGTGACAGGACTATATTTGTCATATCTGACGGTACCCAGGAGAAATTTAATCCGCTTCTGGCGTCGGTTACATTTGCAAGGGCCTTCAAGGAGGCCGATGCAGTAGTAATCCGTTCTCCACGAGATGCCCGATGCATAGAGCATTCTCATTTCAGTTTTACCAGGGACATGCTGTTCAGGGCCAGCGGCGGGCCCGGATCAAGGCTTGTTCTTACTATGAAGCCGCATCACCCCAAGGTAATACGTTTCTCAGAGAAGGACCTCAGGGTCAAGGCCGAAAGCCTTATCTATCATCTTCAGGTGGAAAAAGGCCGGGGCAAAACCATCATGTTCTACAGTGCAATAGTTGGCAGCATTCCAAACCAGTTGGAGACAGCGAAAAAGATACTCAATGTCTTTGTCAAGTATCTCCGGGAAAAGCAGGAAGGAGTGGTGGTTATCAATCCGGCAGAGCATTTTGAGCCTGGAATGGATGCCGATGACATCATGTATATGTGGGAGATTGTTCAGCGGAGCGGGCTGATAGATATCTGGCGTTTCCAGACCTATGAAGACATAGAAAAGGCCTTTGAGCTTCTGGGCGAAAAGGTGCCTCCGGAATGGGTGGGCAAGGATGCCACGTACAGCACCGGCTGTACCAAAGAAATGCAGATTGCAAGAGAGGTTCAGAAGGAACATCCCGAGATGCAAATCATAGGCCCGCCGTGGGAAAAATTCCAGAGACGCAAGGAGTACGGTGTGGGTAAGCTTTATGACAGGGCGCTTGGGGATATTGCCTGAAATGACCATGAAGGAAAGCCTGGATTTTGAAGACAATGCCGCAGTCATAGACCTCTATGGAGAACACGGCAGAAACCTGAAGCTCATTGAAAACGCATGTGACGTTGCAATAGACGTAAGGGGTAACCAGCTGACCATTTCCGGCGACAGGGCCGGGATTGACATTGCCCGGAAGACATGCGCCCAGCTCTATCAGCTCATAGAGCGGGGTTACCCGCTGCAGGCCAGGGACGTTGAGTTTGCCCTGAGTATCCTGAGTGAGGACCCGAAGGTGAGGGTCGCGGACATTTTCCTGGACAAGCTCACGATCAGGTCTGGCAAGAGGACGATTTCTCCCAAGAGCATAGCACAAAAGTTTTACGTGGAGGCAATTCGCAACAGCGACATTGTCTTTGGCATAGGGCCGGCTGGCACAGGCAAGACCTACCTGGCCATGGCCATGGCCGTGGCTGCCCTGTTAAACGATGAAATCATAAGGATTATCATGGTGCGCCCGGCAGTAGAGGCTGGGGAACGCCTGGGGTTCCTGCCTGGAGACCTGGAGGAGAAGGTCAATCCGTATCTTAGGCCCTTGTACGATGCCCTTTATGACATGTTGCCTTTTGAAAGGGTGGCGCGCCTGCTTGAGCGTGGGATTATAGAGGTGGCGCCCCTGGCGTTCATGAGGGGACGGACCTTGAACGATGCATTTATCATCCTGGATGAAGCCCAGAATACCACTTCTTCCCAGATGAAGATGTTTCTTACTCGCATAGGTTTCGGTTCAAAGGCAGTGGTGACAGGCGATATTACCCAGATAGACCTTGAAGACAAGAGAAGATCAGGACTGGTAGAGGCCAGGAGGCTTCTCAAGGATATTCCGGGCATAAGCTTCGCCATGTTTTCCAAAAAAGACGTGGTGCGTCATCCCCTGGTAAAGAGGATAATACAGGCATATGAAGAAGGTGAGCAGAAATAGTCCAGATTGTACGGGGTGGCCCTGCCTGTCATGCAGGGCTGACATCATGACTTGCCTGGATGTTTTGACTCAAGGGAGATACCTGTGCCGGTTGAAGTAGTAAACCAGTCAGGAAGGCCGATGTCCCTGTGCCGTTACAGGAGGATGGCAGGGGTATTGCTCCGCATCGCCGGGCTTGGGCACATGCATCTCGGACTGCTGTTTACAGATGCCAGGGGTATAACAAAGATAAACCGCCAGTGGTTTGGCCGCCAGGGGCCTACTAACGTGATATCGTTTCCAATGGAAGATCCAGGCATCCTTGGTGACGTGGTTATCTGTGTGGACCGGGCTGCGGAAGAGGCGGAACAGGGCCTCACAACCCTTGAAAACAGGGTCATGGAATTACTGATTCATGGCTTGGCGCATCTCATGGGCGAGGATCACGAGCTTGGGGATGAACATGCCAGGCGGATGGCAGAAAAAGAACTGGAATTGAGAGACAGTCTGATAATGGAGGGTCTTATGGCAGATCTTTGTATAAACGTGGATCATATTGCCACCATCAGGCAGGCAAGGGGAGGCAATGAGCCTGATCCAGTGCTTGCCGCCGGTATCGTGGAGCTTGCAGGTGCTGACGGTGTTGTGGTCCATCTCAGGGAGGACAGGAGGCATATCCAGGACAGGGATGTCCGGATTATCAGGGAGGTTGTAAAGACCAGGCTGACCCTGGAGATGGCTGCCACTGACGAAATGATCGGGATAGCCTCTGATCTGAAGCCCGATATCGTAACGCTTGTGCCTGAAAAGCGTCAGGAACTCACGACTGAAGGAGGCCTGGATGTCAAGTCGCTGGAAGATTCGGTGGCAGATGCAGTGAAAAGGCTGCACGATGCAGGTATCCCTGTAAGCCTGTTTGTGGATCCTGAGCCTGACCAGATAGAGGCATCCAGCCGGACAGGTGCGGAATGCATTGAAATACACACTGGCCGGTATGCCGATGCCCCGGGAGCTGCGGAGCAGGATATGGAGTTTGAGCAGATCGTGAAGATGGCCGGGATGGCATCTGACCTTGGGCTCAGGGTGCATGCCGGGCATGGCCTTAACTACATGAACACTGCAAGACTTGCTGCAGTCAGCGAGATCGTGGAATTCAGCATAGGCCATGCCGTTGTTGCCAGGGCAAGCCTGGTGGGCCTGGAAAGGGCGGTAAGGGAGATGCTGGCCCTTGTGAAAGGTACTGCCTGAGTATCTTTTCATGATAATCGGCACGGGTATTGATATTGTCCATATCCCCAGGATAGAGCGTGCTGCCCGGCGTTTTGGCAAAAGGTTTCTCTCCCGTGCATTCTGTCTGGGTGAGATAGACTGTTGCATGGAAAAACGCATTCCATGGCCTTGCCTTGCGGGCAGGTTTGCTGCCAAGGAGGCTCTTGTGAAGGCCCTTGGCACAGGCTTCAGGCATGGCATAGCCTTGACAGATATCTGTGTAAACCGCCTGGATAACGGCAGGCCCAAGATCGTCCTGTCCGGCAACGCCCTGGAATATGCCCGTAGGCTCGGAGTCACAGCCCTGCACGTATCCATAAGCCATGAAAAGAGTGATGCCATTGCCATGGTGATACTGGAAGGAGATGCAGGGGCTGAACCTTGTTCCTGCCCGGGTCAGCCTGTTGGCAGTTGACCGTTTGTCCTTGGATTCAGGAGGTGGCACGGTGAGAAATCTCATAGTGTGTTGTGACGGTACGTGGAATACCCGGGATCAGAAAAGGCATGATGTCCCTGTTCCTACCAATGTGGTGCGTATTTACAATGCTGTAGCAGAGGCAGATGCCAATGGCAATGCCCAGTTGAGGTACTATCATCCAGGGGTAGGCGCAGGAGGCAGCCTGCTGGAAAGGCTTGCAGGCGGAGCCTTTGGTGCAGGGCTGAGCAGGAACATCATGAGTGCTTATAAATGGCTCTGCTCCAGCTATATCCCTGGTGACAGGATATTTATGTTTGGCTTCAGCCGTGGCGCCTTTACTGTGCGGAGCCTTGCAGGCATGGTCGGGATGCTGGGCCTGCTGGACCTGTCAGACATCAGCGAGGAGGATGCCTGGGGCCGGGTGAAGAAGGCCTATGAGAAGGGATACAGGAAGAAACAGGACCGCTCCAAATGGGCCAAAGACTGGGTGTTTCACAGGGATGCACAGGGTAATGACGCCGTTATCGTGGATTTTCTTGGGGCATGGGATACTGTTGGCGCCCTTGGAATACCAGACAGCCTGGCCCTTCTGAATATCTTTGATCCCTCGAAGAAATACAGTTTCCACGATTTGAAACTGGGCAGTCATGTCCTCACTGCACGTCATGCAGTTGCCATAGACGAGATGCGTGCCAGTTTTACTCCGACATTGTGGGAAAATGTTTCAGAACATGCAGATGCCAGGGAGGTTTGGTTCCCGGGCGTACATTCCAATGTGGGAGGCGGCTATGTGGATACCGGCCTGTCAGACATCGCCCTGGAATGGATGATGAAGAAGGCGGAAGGCGCAGGGCTCGGCCTTAAACAAGGCATGGCCGAACAGCTCAGTCCAGACAGCAAGGGTATTCTCTATGATTCATGTAAGGGGATTTACAAGCACATGCCTACTTGCCCCAGGAGTATTCCCGCTATTATCAGTAAAAACAGCGGAGAGTCTGTCCATCCATCAGCGCTGGAGAGACAGACCGAGCCGCCTATATCCCAGGCCCCTTATCGCAGGACAATCCTTCTTTCACCAGGGGAATCCATGGAGGTGGATGTATTTGCCGTGGAGCCCTGGAATGACACAGGTCTGTATATGGAGGCCGGAAGGACATACAGGCTTGAGGCAAGTGGACAGTGGATGGATCTGAACATAAAGTGCGGGCCCTGCGGTGCCAATGACGGAAAGTTTAATGTAGAGAAGCTGGCTTATATAGCTGGCACTTCACTTGGAAAGCTCCAGGGTATATTCAGGCGCATATCAGGCAACAAGTCTGCGGATTGCATGTTCACCAGGAGAGAGGATGACATTCCCTGGTTTGCGCTGGTGGGCGCTGTTGCAAATGCTGGCAACCCTGGCAAGGATGGCACGCCTGCCAGTCACGAGATATTTCCTGTATGTCCAGGCTCCGGGAAGGTGCCTGTCACCAGGATTACCCCTGGGAAATCCGGTTATCTCTATGCATTTGCCAATGATGCCTGGAATTTTTATGGGAATAACAGAGGAAGTGTTCAAATGAAGATAACCTGTATAGGTTAGTATTTTGGCATTGCTCCCCATGATGTCAGATTATGCACTTCAAATGCCTAACAAGATGATATTTCAGTGAATTGCTGAAATATGCCCAAAACAGTAGCCATAAAGGGATTTTCCTGTTTTATTTTCCTTCATGAAAACATTGGCCAATATTTCAGGAAATGATCTTGTAGGTGCATTGAAGGATACGCTGGCAACCCAGTGCAATGTGCTTATAGAGATCGCAGAGGCGGTTGCATCAGCACTTGCGGCCGGGCGGAAGCTGCTGCTCTGCGGGAATGGGGGCAGCGCCGCTGACTGTCAGCATATTGCAGCAGAGCTGGTAAACCGTTTCCGCATGGAGCGCCGTCCCCTTCCGGCCATTGCGTTGACCACGGATACCTCCATTTTGACTGCCATAGCAAATGATTATTCGTTTGATGACGTGTTTGTAAAGCAGGTACAGGCCCTTGGGTGTCAGGGTGATGTGTTGCTTGGCGTTTCAACCAGTGGCAGTTCTGAAAACGTGGTGAGGGCACTGGCCGAGGCCAAAAGTATGGGAATCCTGACAGTTGGACTTACAGGTGCTGAAGGCAGTGCCATGGAGGCTGTATGTCAATGCCTGCTGAAGGTGCAGTCAACAGACACACCACGTATACAGGAGGTCCATATATTTCTTGGACACGTGCTGTGTGACATGGTTGAAAGGAAGGTTTGCGGAGAATGAGTTACCTCAAACCCATGTCGTTCAAGGGGCTGAATACCTATTCTCTCTTTGACAGGCCCAGCAAGGTATCGGTGAATGATTTTGCTGATGCTGCTGCTCCGGGCCTGAGCATGAAAGATTTTTTGTCGAGGCTGCCTCGCCAGCTTGCTGCCAGTGATTTAATCGAGGTTGCCAGGTCATGGACGGAGGCGGTCCGGTCAGGAAACAGGATAATCTTTGCCATGGGCGCCCATGTCATAAAGGTCGGCCTCAATCCAGTCCTTATAGATCTGATGGAAAGGGGGCTGATTTCTGCATTTGCCATAAACGGTGCAGGGATAATCCATGATTCCGAGATCGCAATGGCAGGCAAGACATCCGAAGACGTGGCTACAGTACTTAGATCAGGGGCCTTCGGGGCCGCAAGGGAGACCGGGGAATTTCTCAACCAGGCCATAAATCAGGCTGCTTCCACCGGGCATGGGCTCGGCCAGACAGTGGGCAGAAGGCTTGTGGAAGAGGGTTTCCCCCATAATGACATGAGCCTTCTTGCCTCTGCAGCCAGGCTGGATATACCTGTTACTGTCCACGTGGCAGTTGGGACAGATATCATCCATATCCATCCTTCTGCAGACGGTGCCAGTATCGGCAAGGCGTCCTATCTTGATTTCAAATTGTTCTGTTCGCTTGTGGCAGGGCTGCAGGGTGGTGTATATTTTAATGTTGGTTCCGCCGTGCTCCTTCCAGAGGTCTTCCTCAAGGCACTTACAGCTGTCAGGAATCTGGGATTCGATGTTACTCGCTTTGTAACGGTAAACCTCGATTTTATCCGTCAATACCGCCCATTGACCAACGTGGTCAACAGGCCTACCTTGGAAGGTGGCAAAGGATATAATTTTACAGGACATCATGAGATCATGATCCCGCTTCTTGCATCTGCAGTCCTGGAAGAGCTTGCATCTGCAGGATAACTCGGCATCCTGTCAGAATAAGATGCAGGGAACCCTGTGTTTGTGGTGCATTATGCAGCACAGGAGTGGACTGTATAAAATTTTACCGGAGGTAAAGGACAATGCCTATTTATGAATATGTATGTAATGCATGCGGTGAAGAGTTTGAACAGCTGGTCTTTTCCAATGACGAGGTGATAAAATGCCGGAGCTGCGGCTCTGCCGATACCACCAAGAAGATGTCAGCCTTTGCCATGAAGAGCGGCAGTAAGTTTGTTGGTACAGGCAAGAAGGCTTCTTCAGGTGGTTGTGCCGGTTGTACAAGCACTAACTGCAGTTCCTGCGGGGGATAGCCTGGTTCCATGAAAAAACAACTTCTACTTGCCACCAGGAAGAGCAAGCTGGCGCTTGCACAGAGCAACTGGGTGAAATCAAAGATACAGGAGGCATGGCCGGGCATTTCCGTGAGCTTGCTGGAGGTTACCACAAGGGGCGACAAGATACTGGACGTACCCCTGGCCAAGGTTGGCGGCAAGGGCCTCTTCGTAAAAGAGATTGAGGAGGCCATGCTTGATGGCAGGGCAGACCTGGCGGTGCACAGCCTGAAGGACGTGCCCACAGAGATCCCTGATGGCCTGGAGGTCTCTGTTTTTCCTGAAAGGGAGGACTTCAGAGATGCCTTTGTGAGCGGCAGCAGCAGTTGCAGGGCACTGGATGAGCTGCCAGAGGGCGCTGTTGTTGGCACCAGCAGCCTCAGGAGGATGGCCCAGATCAAGAAGGTCAGGCCGGATATTGATATAGAATCTCTAAGGGGAAATCTTGATACCAGGCTCAGAAAGCTTGACCAGGGGGAATTCGATGCAATAATTCTTGCAGCTGCAGGCCTGAACAGGCTTGGGCTTTCACACAGGATTACATCCTGTATCCCGGTGGATATAATGCTCCCTGCCATAGGTCAGGGCTGCCTTGGCATAGAGTTCAGGAGCGATGACCAGGATACCAGGGAGATACTTTCCTGTCTGCACCACCAGAAGACTGCGGTCTGCGTGAGCTGTGAGCGTGCTTTTCTGGAAAGGCTGGAAGGCGGATGCCAGGTGCCGATCGGCGCCCTTGCCACTATCTCAGGCCCGGATATACTGGCTGTAACTGGCCTGGTCGCTGATGAAAATGGTGAACAGGTTATTGTCAAGGCCCTGTCAGGCCCGTTCAGCCAGGCCAGGGAGCTTGGCTTGAGGCTTGGAGACATGATTCTGGAGGCAGGCGGGCGCAAAATATTAGAGGAAGTTTATAGTGAAAGTTAAGGACAGCGGAAAGGTTTATCTGGTTGGCGCAGGCCCGGGCGATCCCGGGCTTCTGACTCTCAGGGGCAGGGAGTTATTGTCCAGGGCCGATGTAGTCATATATGACAGGCTGGCAAGCCCCAGGATAATGGAGCTCGTAAATCCCGGTGCTGAAAAGATATACGTGGGAAAGCGTATAGGCAAACATGTGGCAAACCAGAATGAGATAAACGACCTTATTGTTGAAAAGGCAAGGGAAGGCCGGAAGGTAGTGCGGCTTAAAGGTGGAGATCCGTTTATATTCGGCCGTGGTGGTGAGGAGGCCCAGATCCTTGCGGCCCAGGGCATTCCTTTTGAGATTGTGCCGGGAGTGACCTCTGCCATTGCTGTTCCGGCCTATGCAGGCATCCCGCTGACACACCGCTCATTTACCGCATCGGTAGCCTTTATCACGGGTCACCGGAGGTTTGACAGCAGTGAGGCAGGTGTTGACTGGGAAGGCCTGGCCAAGGGTGTTGGCACCCTGGTATTTCTGATGGGCATGTCTAATCTCCCAAACATAACGGAAAAATTGATTAAATTCGGCAGGAATCCTGATACTCCTGTGGCAGTGATACGCTGGGGCACAACACCGCTCCAGGAATCCTTGATCGGGACCCTGGCTGATATTGCCGACAGAGTAAAG
Source organism: Deltaproteobacteria bacterium (assembly GCA_026992735.1). GTDB lineage: Bacteria > Desulfobacterota > Dissulfuribacteria > Dissulfuribacterales > QOAL01 > QOAL01. Next base: position 3,605 of record JALWYO010000077.1, on the reverse strand, counting down.
GAAAATCGGTTCAAACCGCCTGCCATCATAGTGGTGGGTGATGTCTGCTCTGTAAGGGATGATATCAACTGGTTCGAAAGGCAGCCTCTTCTTGGCCGCAAGGTCCTGGTGACCAGGACAAGGCAGCAGGCCAGCAGCCTGGTGCTCCTCTTGGAGAGGAAAGGGGCCGGGTGCATAGAGTGCCCGACTATAGAGGTGAGGATGGTTCAGGAGACCTCGGTCCTTGACAGTGCCATCTCTGATCTCGCCGGATATGACTGGATTGTATTCAGCAGCAGCAATGCCGTGAAGTTCTTTTTCAGGCGTATAGATGAGCTTGGCAATGATATTAGGGCGCTGGGAAATGTGAAGATAGCCGCCGTGGGTTCCAGCACGGCGGATGCCATAAAGGCACTCCATCTTAAGGTGGATGCCGTACCCGAAAATTTCAGGGCAGAGGGCCTACTCGAGTTTTTCCAGGGCCAGGACATGAAGGGCCGCAGGGTGCTGATCCCCAGGGCCGTAGTGGCAAGAGAACTCTTGCCCGAGGGTCTCAGGGAACTGGGCGCACAGGTGACAGTGGCTCCTGCATACGAGACAGTGCCTCCTGAGATAGCTCCTCAGACGCTGGAGCTCCTTGAGGAAGAAGAGATAGACGTGGTGACCTTTACCAGTTCATCTACAGTCAAAAATCTGTTTAAAACAGTGCCTGAGAATACCATTAAAAGGATCATGTCCAGGGCAAGGGTTGCCTGTATAGGGCCGGTAACTGCAAAGACTGCAAAGAAGATGGGGCTCAAGGTACATATAATGCCCGAAAGCTCTACCATTCCGGCCCTGGTAGATGCCATAGAGATGGATTTTCAGGATAGATAAATAGGGTGCAGGAGGTTTTTGCCTGGCCGTAGAACCCGGTGTGCGGCTGAAAGCAGATTGTATATGAGCATTTATTGTGTAAAACCCGATCCACCTGAACTGGCGAGTGTTCTTTCCAGGATAAGGAAGAAAAAGGAAGATTACGAGAGATACAATTTTACCGTGCTTCAGGGGCGTACTCTCAGGGCCTTTTTTGACCTGGCCCAGGAGTATGAAACCCTGGAGAATTTTTACAGGGTAGCCGTATTCGTTCCCAAGATATTCATGGATTTTGATACCTGCCTGTACCTGGTGGATTTTGAATCAGACGAGCTCAAGAGGGCCTGTGATTCCATGAATGCGTTTGGTGTATGCGGTATGGATCCGCCAGAGGGTGTAAGGCTTTCCCCTGAGCCTTACGAAAGAGGCGATTCGTTTTTTGCTCCCATAAGGGGCAACAAGCGTCTGTTTGGTGAAAAGAACCTTGCCAGGCCCAAGGATGTTATAGGGATGTTCGAGGTCTTTCCAAGGGCTTTGCTGACAGACAAAGACAAGCTTTTTTTTGAGAAATATGCCAACAGGATAGGCTACAACCTCCATTACAAGCTGCTTGCCCGCCAGAACGAAGAACATATCAAGTTCATCAATAACCTTGTGGAAGACATAGAGCATAATGTCATAGTTCCGAATATAAAGTACAAGGTCTTTCTGAACATGATAAAGGCCAGGATAAAACGGCTTACGGAGATACTGCATGACCTGGAGAAGCATCTTGCCGAGGCCAGGAAATGCAACTGTCCCAGGATACAGAGCGCCGAGGCATCTGCCATGCAACTTGAAGAGACGACCAAAGAGCTTGAAGGCTGTTACAGGGATATAGAAAAGCATTTTAACAATACCAGCCTGTTCCTTGAAAGCCTGTTGAGGCGGGAGCACTTTCAGAAGGGGGAACTGGTGCTCAGGCGCAGGATGTGCAATTTCCGCAAGGAAGTGATCGAGCCCCAGATTGAAAGATACAGGAAAAGGCTGGAAAAACGGGGCTGCAAGATAGATAATCAGTTAGGTGGCGTGCCCGATGAGGACATACCTCTGGCAGTGGATATAGGTCTTATTGCACAGGTTTTTGCCAACCTGCTTTCAAACGCGGAAAAATATTGTCAGGAAGTAACAGACGATTCCGGCAGGCCTGCAAGGTTTATTTCCTATGGCAGGGAGATCATGCCAGATTATTTCGGCCCTGGTCAGGATGGCATAAAATTCAATGTATTTACAACAGGTCCTCATATCCCGCCGGATGAAGCCGCCCACATCTTTGATGAGGGATACAGGGCAAGCGCTACTGCCGGGAATCCAGGCACGGGACATGGCTTGCATTTTGTCAAAAAGGTGGTAGAAGTTCATGGTGGTGTTGTTGGTTATGAACCAGTGCCTCTTGGGAATAATTTTTATTTTATACTTCCACTTAAAAAGCCTATAAAAACCGGCGGATCTGGTTGATATTTAGAATGGTGGCATATTAATTGCGTAGTTTTGGGTATAAAATTTAAATGGATTGTAAGATAGTCTTCCCCGTTTCAGGAAACGGCTTGACAAAAAAGTAAAGTGGTAGTTTAAATAGATTTAGCAAGATTTTCAGGAGGTTGCTAAAAATTTAACAAAGGAGGGATTATGCAGAAACCAGGATTTACTAAAAAGTTTTTGGGTTTTGCAGTAGCAGTGGTTTTTCTGTGTGCAGGTTGCCTGTCAGCCTATGCAGGAGGTGTAGCTCCCAATCAGGAACTGCAGGACCTTAAGGCACAGGTCAAGATGCTGACGCAGAGGATCAAGCAACTTGAAACCAAGGAGGCTCCATGCCCGGATACCGATGCTCTTCAGCAGAAGGTAACAGAACTGGAAAACTGGAAAAAGAGCCGTTCCAATTTTTCCATGAAGTGGAAAAACGGCTTCAGGATCAAGTACAATGATCCCAAGAGCAACAACGAGTACCTTATGAGGATCAGGGCTGGTATCCAGATGAGGTACACCTATGTCTTTACGGATGATGACATTTCCGGTGTGGATGAAAATTTCAGTTCCTTCACCATGCGCCGTCTCCGCCTGTTCTTTGACGGCTATGCGCCTAACAAGGACTGGAAGTACTTCATGCATATTCAGCTGGAGCCGCAGGGCAAGGTTAACACCCATGACGCATTTATCGTGTGGCGTCACTACAAGTTTGCCAGGGTGCAGTTTGGCCGTATGAAGATACCTTACTCCATTGAGTACTGGCAGAGCGGTTTTGGCCAGAACGGTGCAGACCGTACCATCTTCACCGGTGATTCCGAGATGGACAAGGATCAGTTTGGAAACCGCACCTATGATATTCCAGGCTACAACGCCAGGCTAAGGGTCGGCAATCTCCTGGACAAGACTACTGCCTTCCCCACCGGCGGTATGCTTCTTTACAGGTCCCAGGGTGTCAACATCAATGGCGATGTGGACATGCTTGGCCAGAAGCAGTTCCTGTCATACTGGGCAGGCGTTTACAATGGCAGGGATACCCGCGGAACCGCAAACTTTGATGATCAGATGCTGTACGTGGGAAGGATAGGCATCAACTTCCTGCCAGGTTCTGCTCCAAAGGGTCCTATGAGCGCAAAGGGTTTCAAGCATTATTTTGCTCAGGGTGACTATAACTATAACACCAAGCCTCTTGCAGCATTCATTTTTGGCGCCTTCAATTGGAAGAACAAGGTCAAAAACGTTTACAATCCTTATGGACAAAGCGGTAC
>JALWYO010000076.1 GCA_026992735.1 Deltaproteobacteria bacterium | reverse complement strand
GATTCATTGTCATTGGCAAAAGAGAAAATGCTAGATTGCACCAGACAGACAAATTTGCCCCAATGTAACCAAGTGTCAGATTAAGTCTAGTTCAGTACACCCCCACCAAGTTTCAATCTGAAATTATGTTTAAACCACCGTCTTGTTTCTGTAAATAAAGGGGAACAGGATCAATAAAGGCCATCTATGAGGAAAAATAGCTTTAGATAAAGCATTAGCGCCCGAAATTGAGGGAAAAGTCTGTCCAGCCAAACACGTTGTGGATTATGGACCAGCGCTTGGTTTTGTTATTCTCTTTTTTGCCAAGTATCCAGTAATCATAAGCCTTGTTTCCAAGGCCTGCTTTCATGCTGGCATCCAGCCATGTATTGATAAATTCGCGCCATTCCTGCTGGTTGTGAGGCATTGCAAAGGCCATGGGGCACTTGTAGCGAAGGCCTTTGGGAACCACAACGGTCCAGTCAGGGTAGATAAGAGTCCATGCTGTTGCCGTCTGTGCCGTATAAACCATGCCGTCAACATTTTTAACCTTGCCCCTGAAAAAATCCCTGGGTGAATTTATTACAGTTAATTTCGCATTTGGAAATAGCTGCTGGGCTGCTCCCTCTTTAAACCTGAAAGGTGTAACCGCAAGTTTCAGGCCCTGTATGTCGAGAATTTTCTGGTAAGATGAAAAGTCATTACGCCTGTAATCAGGCACAACCAGTCCAAGGTATTCATCCAAATAGCTTCTTGAGAAATCAACTTTCAAGGCCCGCTGCGGGCTGATGCTTATGCCACCTGCCGCCATGTCTATTCGGCCACTGTCCAGTTCCTGGCTTACCTTTGACCAGTCTATTTTGACAACATCCAGCCTTACTCCCATGTCCATGGCCAGTTTGTGCAGAAGCTCTAAGTCATATCCCACCACGTGCCCATTTTTATTCTGAAATGCAAACGGAAGCCTGTTTTTTGCATAACCCACGCGCAGGCTGCCCCTGGACCTTATTATATCGAGCCTGGAGGTTCGCCGGTCTGCCTCGGAAAGGGGAGAAGGAAGTGCATGATGATTTACATTGGAAGCTGGATTTAGTAATTCCATGCTGATCAGGTTCCTGTAGCCCTTGTATTCATATGGTATTGCATGTGTAAGCACAAATCCGATGCCTGTCATTACAGCTCCTGTTATAGCGAGGCTGAGTGCTGCAATTTCAAACATCTTTCTCCAGCTGATCTTATGGAGCATGGCGCAGGCAGTTAGGACGCAGATGACCACACCGTGCATTGCGGCCATGGCTGTCGCAAATCGCATTGTGAACACGCTGCCAAGCAGGTAGAGCTGGAACAAATCTGCAGGAAGCCTGAAAAAATCGAGCATGAAGGGTATCGCAACTGCCATGGAACCAAATGCAGAGAGTACCCCCATGATACAAAATACAGGATAGTCTGATGTAGCGATGGGAGAGCCGGTAAACCATGCACCAAACAGGATAAAACCTATCCCCAAAAGCGTGCCCACACTTGGAAAGCTGTACGCAGTTGGCACCATGGCATCTACAGCCGAGAATGCGTTCTGGTCTTCAAGGTCGTATTTCTGCAGGAGTTCTTTTACCTTTTCAGCTATCATAGGCAACACAACCAGCACAGTGCCTGTGGCAAATGCCGTGACCATGGCAAGGCGCGCTTCTTTAAAGATTTCGGAATAAGAAAATGGCGTTGCCCTGGCAACCAGCATTGGAAGGGTAAAGAATGCCAGGATGAGCCAGGCTGCGAGATAAACTTCGAGATACACCTGCAGCCGGCTGAATTCTTCTACATGCAGTGTGCCTGCAGCTGCTGCAGAGAGTGCAAAGATACCAATCGGGGCAGATTTTGCCACGGCAGAAGCCATCTTCATCAGGGCATCGCTCAGGTTTTGCATGCTGAGAATAAAGGCCTCTTTCTGGCTGACTGTTATCAGGGCGACACCTAAAAATATACTGAAGAGTACAATGGCAGGCACTATGGTGTTGGCCATGGCATAAAACGGGTTTGCCGGGATGTACAGGTCAAGGATATTTATCTTTTTAGCTTCGGTGACCATGCTGGTACTGAAGAAAGAGGCGGATGTCCATTCCGGGTAGGCCAGAGGCAGAAACAGGAGGGTCAGCATTGCCAGCGCCCACAGGAACAGGATGAGGGCGCCGCCTCTGAGCCCTACCATCTTAGCCATCTCTAGGTCCAGTTTCCCTAAACCGCCTATGAGAGAGACCAGGATGTATGGAATGACCGTCATCTGCAGGAGCTTTATGTAGATGTTTCCAAGGATTTCCAGCCTGCCCATTGGCTCACCAAAGAAGATGCCTGCAGCAATGCCAAGAAGAAGACTCAGTATCACTCGCTGAAACATGGAAAGTTTAAGGGGATTTAATGTCATGGGTCTCAACTTTCAGAGTTAATTTTTTAGAAAACCCGGGTACCTGCTTGGCCCAAGTCCATACTTTATGTTGTGGTTACTTGAAGTACCAAAGTACGTCCGCATGCCCTCCGCCTTGCATCTTCGGTAAACTTGCGAGCTGCATAACCAGGGATCATGGAGAGGCCCGATGGCACATGCAAGATTGGGTTCCCTGTACCATAGGCAATGCTGCCTGCAACAGTGGTTTCTCTGTGCAGTATTTCCAGATGCTGAACCTTCTGAGAAAACTCAAGGCTGCTCACATAGACATCACCATGACAAGATGCTGACCAAGCTCTACCAAACCACCAGATTGCTTACACTAGATGACCGGCTGCTGGGACAGTCCTGAGCTGGGACAGACTCGCGATTTACTAAAGCTGATAGATGACAGATTCAACAAAGGTTTAACCGTCTTTGCTAATCAGCTTCCAATATCCGAGGCGTTTCAAGTTTGAGGATCCCACCCTGACATATGCCATACTGAACCGTATAGAGTTCGCAATGCATACCGGTTTACATTAAATGGAGAGTCGCACGCCCACAGCAGAATGGACGGCCGGTTTATTTAGGAATCACCGGCCGAATTCATAGCAATAAGGACTTATTCCCAACCCACTAAAAATTTTCAGCAGCATGGTCCGATGTCCCCATTTATTTTTCAGGCATACACTCGGCAGGCTTGTCCCATCCCATCAGGCAGGCCTTGTGCTTGTTAGAGATGTGCAGTTTAACATCAAGAAAGCGAAATACTGCCGCAGCCACATCCACCCCGCAAGTATTCTCCAGGCCTTCGAAGCCTGGAGAAGAATTCACCTCCAGGATTCGGAATCCTATCTCGTCGTCATAGAGATAGTCCAGCCCTGCCATGTCCATGCCAAGAACAGCCATGGTATTCGCCACCGAGAGTTCATTTTTGGGCCCATATTCAAAGGGAACTGCACTTCCGCCCTGGGAATAGTTGGACTTGAATCCTTCAGCAGCCTTTCTTTCCATGGCGCCTACAATGAGTCCGCCAACTGACAGGACTCTCACATCTCGTCCCCTGCTTTCCGGGAGAAATTGCTGCAGGAACAGTTCAGCATCGGGATTATTGGCTTCTACAAACTGGAGCAGGTCATGGAGGGCCTGGCGGGTTTCACACAGATGAACTCCGCTGCCCTGGGTCCCTATGCGTGTTTTAACAACGGTAGGGAAGCCGATTTCTCTTTCTATGTGGTCGATATTCACTGGGAACTGTACCAGTATGGTCTTGGGAACTGGAAGGCCTGCATCGGCCATTACCTGAAGGTGTCTGAGCTTGTCCTGGGCAAGAGCTACGGCCTTGGAACTATTCAGGGTATAAATGCCCAGTTTTTCAATATGCCGTAGCACAGCCAAGGCAAAGTAGCTTGTGGCTGAGCCCATGCGCGGGATTGCAAAGTCTGGCAGGGGATCAACCAGCTCTCCATGTCGGTAGAGCGCACCGGAATTTTTGTCACCGATTACAAATGACAGCTCATCAGGGTTGACGACTTCAACCTCATAGCCGTATCTCGGTGCAGTCTCCATGAGGCGGTTTACTTCATAAATTTCCTGTTTTACCAGTCCTTTGTCAGGGCGGTATAAAATCCAGCCACTGGCTATTTTTTTTCCCAATGTCTTACTCCTTCTGCCGAAGTCTCCCGCCTTAGTATGTTCTCACCGCCCATATTAGGGGAACTGGGAATATTTTTGTGGATTTTAATGTACATATAGCCAAACCCCTCAAAAATCCTTTAGGGCGCAGGTATACTGATGAAGCAATAAATAGCTGACAGTATAGCACATTTCGAAATTGGAAAATTGGAAAACTTCAGTCCTGCTATTTTTGATGTATTGCCAATGCTAAACACTCATGAAGAAGGTTTTTCGCCCTAATTCATAAAAATAATGCTTACGCAAAGAGGCACGGGCGGAAACGCATATCACAGTGGTCAAACTGCTTTTAGCGGCCATAGCCCTGAATTCTAAACAGATCTCACTGCCCGGCCTGTACCCCCGACTGCTCTGTATTGTACAATACAACACAAGACAAAAAATAAAAAGACCTGCATTAGTAAGCGGATGTGCAAAGGCATCCAGATGGTAAAAGGCTGGCTCTGCCTGAATTACTATATCTGGAGATAGCAGATGAAAGTGCCTAAGCTATGGACTGCAGCTGTGACGAACTTATATTTTTACTTGAGATATAAGCTGTTATGCTGTCAGCAGTTAGTCATCCGTTCTGAAGGAAGTCTTTTTGACTAAATCAATGACTGTATTCAACAAGAAATAATTTTAAAGGGGGAACATCATGGAGACCAAAGAGTTATCAGAAAAGATCAGGGAACTTATTGATGAGAGCAAGTCTGTGGAAAAAGATTTGGTTTCTTTTCTTGAGCAGGAACTTAATAAAATCATAAAGTATTATGAAAAGACCGAGTCCTTCATCAGGGAACTGGTCAACGATTTGTTGGAAACCATCCGGATGGCACTATCATCCAAGGAAACCCGGGATATTGAACAGATTTTGTCAAGGTCTGCGCATGTCATGTTGGAGTCTGTTAAAAAGGCCGTGTATGATGCCCTGGAAGAGGCCCGCAAGGCTGCAGAAAAGGCCAGGGAACGTCTGGACAGGGCTGTTGAAAAGACCCTGGATATGGATAAGATAGAAGAAGATGTAAAAAAAGACCTGGACGATGCATACCGGGAGCTTTTAGAAAAATTGAAGACAGGTAAGGCAAGGCTTAGAGAGGCCCAAAAGGCGCTGGAGGAATTCAGGGAGCGGAATGCAGGCAAGCTTGAGGGAAAAGCTGAGGAAGAATTGAAAGAAGCAGTGGATAAGGCCAGGAAATATGTACAGGGATTTGAGGAAGAGACCCGTGAACACCTTGAAAAACTCGTTCAGCACAGCAATGATAAAGTGGATAGCTGGTTGAAGCAGATGGGCAAAAAGGCAGAGGAGGAAAACAAATGAGAAATCAAGATACACAAGAGGACTTTGTTGGGGTATTTGAGAAATCTATACTGGTGGCTGGGGCAGTTCTCCTCGCGTTGGGGGTAATTGGTATATTTGCTCCGCATGTAATATCCATCACACTGAGCGTGTTTATTGGGCTCATGATGCTTGTTGGAGGGGTCTTTTTTGCATATTACAGCTATCAATACCATACCAAGTCGTTTATGGGCTGGCTGAAGCCAGTTATCCTTATCACCGTGGGAGCATTGTTTCTCCTCAAGCCAGGGGCTGGCGTAGCCGCCTTTACCCTGCTGGTGATATTTTACCTCCTGATCGATGCGTATGCCGGTTTCGGCCTGGCGTACATTCGTCATCCTGCTCCCGGATGGGGCTGGCTGTTTTTCAACGGCCTGCTTTCTCTCACCTTGGCTCTTCTGCTTCTTGTCGGCTGGCCAGCCACCTCACCTGTATTGCTGGGCTTCTATATAAGCATAAGCCTGTTTTTTGACGGATTGTCCCTGTTTATGCTGGGTGTCAGGCTCAAGAAGACTCAGCAGGAAATGGAAGGAAGGTAGCAGGCCATGGCTGATGCAAACACCAAAAAGAATGTCCCGGCGTCTGACAGGTCATATCACTGGGGCATGGAGGAAACGGCCCTTTTCATAGCGTTCATATTCTCAATACTTGGTATCGGCATTACCAATTTCAGGCCCCAGGAAAGTTTTCGTTACTGGGGGGTCATGACCGTTATCCTGGCATTGTCTGCGGCCATTATTGCCTGGGCAGAGGCAAAGCGTAAGGGAGGATCGGTCCGCAGTGCCTTGATGGAACAAGCCATTCACTGGGTGGCAACTGCCTTGGCTGTAATCGGGATCTTTCTCCTTTTGGGAATGGGGCGCCTTAATTATGAGAATACAGGCCTGGTACTGCTGCTGCTGCTTGGCCTTGCCACATTTCTGGATGGCTACAGGATCAGCTGGAGCCTTGCAACAGTCGGTATTATGATATTCGCTTCCGGGCTGATCGGTGGATACATTGAGCAGTATGTATGGATTGCCTTGATAATGATAATATGCGTATTTGTAGTTATCATACTCCTGGAAAAATACAGGCGCGCAGCCCTAGTGGCAGGTCAGGAGAAAGTGAGCCAGGATAACGTATCTGAAGGGGAAAAACCTTGATTGGTCTCTGAAAAAGCCCTTTTGCCATCAGGGCTGCTCCTGTCATGAAAAGGCGCACATACTACAAGCATAACGTGCTTTTTGGTTCACGTTTCCGTTGTGCCATGAATCGTTCTTGCCAGGAACAGCCCTGATGCGAGGACCAGGCCTGTAACCACGAATGCCTGTGCGAACAGCCCGTGATCTGCAAATATCCCGATGATCCATGGCATTATCCCTCCACCGCCCAGAAAGGCAAATGGCACCACCATGGAGATCAGGAGGTTTCTCTCTCCTGGAGAAGACATCTCTGATATGGCGGCAAATGCAGCAGGAAAGAAGCAGACAGCCAGCAGGGGCTGAAGGAATACACAGATGTCCAGCATAACACCATGCAGCATGCCGAGGGCCGCTGTCAGCAGGCCGGTAACAAACAGCATCCATCCCATCACCTTTGCCGGGCCGTATTTGTCAGACAGCACGCCGCCTGTGAGGGCTGTAGCCAGTGTGGCAATCCTGGAAAGGCTTACAAGCATATTGGCATCGGCATTGGACATTGAATGCGCTGTTACAAGATACAGTGGAAGCATGTTGTAAATTCCCAGGGTGCTTGTTATCCCAAGCCCAAAGAGTATGGCCATGAGCCAGAATTCACTTTTCTTGAGATAGTATGAGCAGGAGGCCAGGTTCGGCGCAGTTCCCTTGAAGTTTCCAGCATCTATCCTAAAGAATACCACCCCGGTGAACAGGGTCATGCCTGCAAGTATGGCCATCAGCAGGTGCCATGATGATCTGCCAAGAAAGAAAGATGCTACGGCAGGAGCGGTAATGAACGCCAGGTTGGGGGCGAGCTCGTGTACGGAAAAGGCGCGTCCCCAAAAGGCCTTTTCAAACAGGGAGGTAATGGTTGCAATGCCTGAAGGAAGATACAGCCCAGTAGCCAGGCCAAGGGACAGGAATCCTGCATAGAGAACGTACAGGCTGTTAGAAATGGCAATCGTCAGCAGACAGGCTGAGGCAAGAAATACCGACATAAGTATGGACTTTTTGTGTCCAAGCCTTGCGGACAGAAAACCGGAGCCCAGCAAAGCAGAGAAATAGCCAAGACTGAGCGCAAGAAACATTCCTGATGCCTGTGATGCTGAAAGCGCAAGCTCTTCCTTAACCTCTGGCAGCAGTGGCGAGATTATGATCCTGGAAAGGAAGTTAAGATAAAAGATAAAGGCCAATAGCAGGAGCTTACCGGCACCCTCTGGAATCCTTTTCATTGGCGGCTCTCCTTATGCCGCAAGGCCTTTTGGCCTGCTGCGTTGACTTTTCTTTTGCGAGAAAATAGGTTTCTGCATCATGCTCCTGCTGAGGAAATATATCCCTCCTGTATTCACGTTAAAATAACATTTCGGAGAGCTTTTTGACATGAAAAATGATATTCGCGCCATCTCATTTGAAAGAGAGCTGAATACCAGCCAGTTCCAGGCGGTAATGCATGACCAGGGGCCAGTCCTGGTTATTGCAGGCGCCGGAAGTGGCAAGACCAGGACCCTGGTGTTCAGGGTTGCGAGGCTTGTTATGGATGGCGTGCCGCCTGAAAATATCCTACTGCTCACGTTTACCAGGAAGGCAGCCACTACAATGCTGGACCGTGCTGCAAGGTTGGGCGGCTCTGTATGTCAGAGGGTGCAGGGCGGCACATTTCACGGATTCTGTCACAGGATGCTCAGGCAACATGCACACCTCATAGGCTATCCGCCGGGCTTTACCATAATGGACCAGGCAGACAGCCAGGATCTTATACGACTGCTGGCAAAGCAGATGGGGCTGGTGGGCAAGGGGAAGAAATATCCATCAAAGGCGGCCCTTTGCGCCATGTTCAGCAAGGCGGCTAATTCCGGGGCCATGATCGACGAAATCATAGAGACATATTATCCCCACATGTCCGAGCATGTTCAGTCAATAGGCGAGCTGTTTAATGCATATAAGGCCTACAAGGCAGCTCATGGTCTCATGGATTACGATGATCTGCTGCTTAAATGGCTGAGAGTGCTAAGGGAATTCGAGCATGTAAGACAACATGCAGGTGAGAGATTCAAGTATATTATGGTGGATGAATACCAGGATACCAATCAGGCCCAGGCAGAGATAGTAAGGCTTATGGCAGGCCCGGACAGTAATGTGATGGCCGTTGGGGATGATTCCCAGTCTATTTATTCTTTCCGCGGGGCGAACTTCAAGAACATACTTGATTTCCCCAAGATGTTTCCAGGTACCAGGATCATAAAGCTGGAAAAGAACTACCGCACTACCCAGCCTAACCTGGACTGTACCAATGCCATTATTTCCAATGCAAGGCAGAAATTTACCAAGAGGCTTACCGCCCACAGGAAGGGTGGCAAACCGCCGGTGGTTTTTGCCGCAATGGATGAGAATGAACAGGCTGCCTTTGTGGTGCAGGCTATCCAGAAACACCTTGAAGATGGCGTGGAACCAGGTGAAATAGCAGTCCTTTTCAGGGCTGCCTTTCACTCATATCAGGTTGAAACGCTTCTTAACAGGGAGGGGATTCCCTTTATAAAGCGGGGCGGAATGCGGCTGGTGGATGCCGCTCACATAAAAGACATGGTGTGCCTGCTCAGGTTGGTAATCAATCCCCTGGACAGGTTGAGCCTGGACAGGGTTCTTCTGCTTATCGACAGGCTGGGACCAAAGAGCGCTGAAAAGATCTTTGCAGAGATGACAAGGGCTGCATCACCACTGGAGGCCCTCTCCAATATAAAGAGCAAGGCTGTATGGAGAAGCGAGGTGCAGAAGCTCGGGCAGCTTCTTACCAGGCTGTCAGAGTATTCAGGGGAATTACCCGGCTTGCTTGATGAGTTGATTGCCTGGTACAGGCCCTATGTTGAGGAGCACTACAGCGACGATTATCCCAAAAGGATGCAGGAGATAGCCCATCTGAAGGCAATGGCGGCCAACTATCCTGACGCCATGGAATTCCTGGCTGACCTGGCCCTTGACCCTCCTGAAAAGGATGAAGAACCGGAAAGGGCCAGCAAAATTGTGCTGTCCACTATCCATTCTGCCAAGGGCTTGGAGTGGCAGGTGGTATTTGTTATTTCCTTGAGTGAAGGCCGCTTTCCATCTCCAATGGCTGACAACAGGCCCGATGAAATCGAGGAAGAAAGGCGCCTTTTCTATGTGGCGTCCACCAGGGCCAAGGATCATCTCTATTTCTGTTGCCCGGCATTTATTAACGTGCAGGGCGCAGGGCTTATGCCAGCCCGTCCCTGCAGGTTTCTGGCAGAGATACCTGAAGAGTTGATGGCAAGAAGAAAGGGCGTTGCCGCAGCCGGGAGAGTTGACAGGCATAAAGAACAGTTTCGTAAGCATAAGCGCCGTCCAGAAGGTCAGGCACACAGTGCTCCTGTCAGCGGTAATGGCGCATTTCAGCCAGGAGACCGGGTGCGCCATTCCATATTTGGAAAAGGCACGGTTCTGCAGATGCTGGACAAGGTAAGGGTAAAGGTAATGTTTGATGTTGCTGGTGAAAAGACGTTGAGGCTGGACTATACAAGCCTGTCAGCACTTTAAACGCGAGCATTCACAGATTAGCACATCTGTTGTGCTGGCGGGCGCCTGAAGTACAGGGAGTACGACTGCGCCGCTTTGCATCTGAGGCACCCTCCGTGCGCTTACAGGACGGAGCATACATACAGCAAAGCTCGGAGCACCCCCGCGATCAGTTCTCTTCAACACGGGAGATGAATGCACGAGAAGGACTGGCCTCACTCTGATGACGAAATCAGCGCCCTGGATATGTTTATGCTGAGAAGCAATTTTACCTGCTCGAGGGAATAGACAGCGGCAGCGAACGATTTCTGCATTTCAATGAGCCTTGGAATGAGCCATGGTCTGCAGATTATATTGAGTGTAAATTGTGCAAGCTTTACATGGCCTGTTTCACTGAGGCATGACGTAACAGAAAGGGGAACGGTCTGATCCACCGTGTCGGTTATGGCCTTCACTATATGGAAAGGCACACGTGCAGACCGGCATTCCTGGTAAATGCCGAATGCTTCCATGTCCACTGCAATTGCCCCTGTGCTGTTGTGCAGGTTTTCCTTGTCAGAAGGGGAGGATGCAACCTCAGGGTGTGTGACAAGCAGACCGTTTTGAAACCTGATCCCGTTGGATTGCAGTATGGCATTAATTTTTTCTCCCGGCATGGAGCCGATGGCATATGTATTCCTGCCGTCAGTGATACTGCCGGGTATTACAAGATCTCCTGACTTCAATCCCGGAACGAGCGCACCTGCCACGCCAAAATTGAGTACAAAGATGGGATCGGCCTTAAGAAGAAACCTGGTGGCCCTTCTCGCTCTCTCTACGCCCTGGCCGCTTATTGCAACCATGAAAAACGTGTCCTGGAACCTTTCGGCCTTGGTGGGGAATTCTCCAGACCTGTTCCATCCCAGCCTGCCGAAGAGGGCGCGAGCTTCCTGGGGCAGGGCGACTACAATTCCAGCCACCTGTTTCATGGGTTATGCACTGGGGGAATGCATACATCAAAGCTCGGCAAACCCCCGTGACCAGTTATGTTTTGTTGAATTACCTGTAAAGTTATGGCTATTTTTTTATCTGTTTTTGTCTGTATTGATAGTAGGCCTGACGCATTGAGACATAGGGGTCTATGGCAGTTTCTTTAAAACTTTCATATTCTCCAATCCTCAGAGAGACATCATTGACTGTTTCTCCGGCAGACTTGCCCATGATCTCCCATATATTGAGAAAATAGTTAGGCGGATTCATATAGCCATCGGCAGCGAACCCGACACCGTCTCTCAGGGTAGATGGGCCGATAAACGGTATGACAAGATAGGGGCCATTGCCAAGCCCATAAACGGCAAGTGTCTGTCCAAAATCTTCGTCGCTTTTTTCCACGTTGTAGTTATGGAACGCCGCGTCCCTGAAGCCCAGATAACCACTGGTGGTATTGATGATGAACCTTGCTATCTCCTTCCAGAATCCTGCAAACTTGCCCTGCAAAAGACAATTACCAGCCCTTACAGGAGTATATATGTTGGATACAAAATTGCTTATCCCCCTGCGGGCCGTTTCTGGCAGGACCTTGTTGTAAACCTTGCACAGGGGTTTTATGCCCCAGAAATACAGCTTGTCATTGAACTGGAAGAATACTCTGTTGACAGGTTCGAGAGGGTCGGAAAGATCTTCGGTGGTCTCCTGGCCGGTCCATTCCTCCAGGTATGATTCATCTTCAGCAATATCTATGGAGCCATTGTTCTGATGTTGTTCATTGTCCTGGCTGACCGTGGAAACAGTTGCCGGTTCCCCTGCAAGCACGCCTGGTACAATGGACAAGAACAGCAAACCCAGGACAAGAATCAATAAAGAAGGGTGCTTTATTGTCATTTTTCCCTCATTTGGTAGTCATTTACAAAATCGTCTAAGGATAGTAAGAACCACTGAATCCAGATTCAATTCACTTTATATGATAGTATGGAAATAAATTATGGGCAAGTATCTTATGGTCAGCCGGGTTTTATCTTTTGAGCGCCTTGGGGATTGCCAAGTTTTGCAGCATGCGTATGTAAAAAGGATTTTTGCATGAAAGTCAAAGACTTGCTTTGGCAGATTGTTCCCATTGCAGTTATGGCTGAGCTGTCTTTGGGCAGGAAGGGACAGGATTTATGAAGGCACTGGTCACCGGGGCCACAGGGTTTGTAGGATCTGCAGTGGCCCGCTTGCTGCTGAGAAGGGGATTTGCCGTGCGGGCTCTTGTCAGGAACACAAGCGATCTCTCGAACCTGCATGGTTTAAACGTGGAATTGGCCCAGGGCGATCTCACCGCCCGTCATACATTGTGCAGCGCCCTCAAGAATTGTGACTGCCTGTTCCACGTGGCAGCAGATTACAGGCTTTGGCTACCCAGGCCTGACGAGATCTATGCGAATAATGTACAGGGTACGGTAAACATAATGAAGGCGGCCATGGAGGAAGGCATTGAAAGGATAGTCTATACCAGCAGTGTCGCGACTCTTGGGCTAAACAGGGACGGTTCTCCTGCAACTGAAGACACTCCGGTGAGCCTTTCAGATATGATAGGTCATTACAAAAGGTCCAAGTTTCTGGCAGAACAGGAGGTCAGGAGGCTTGTTCTGGAGCAGGGTCTACAGGCCGTGATTGTCAATCCATCAACCCCGGTGGGTCCGGGTGATATAAGGCCCACTCCCACAGGCAGAATGATCCTGGAGGCTGCCCAGGGCAAGATGCCTGCGTTTGTTGATACCGGGCTGAACATAGTTCACGTGGATGACGTTGCCATGGGACATCTTCTTGCATTTGAAAAGGGAGTGGTTGGTGAACGCTATATACTCGGCGGGGAAAACATGACGCTCAGGGATATATTTGCTGTCATAGCTGAAATTACAGGACGGAAGCCACCCAGGATCAGCCTGCCCCACAATCTTATTCTGCCTGTGGCCTATATTGCAGAGGCCATGGCCCGCGTTACCGGCAGAGAGCCCATGGTGACTGTTGACGGCGTGCAACTTGCCAAAAAGAAGATGTTCTTTTCAACTGAAAAGGCGGAAACAGTCCTTGGCTACAGGCATGGTCCTGCCAGAAAGGCCCTGGAGGATGCTGTGGCATGGTTCAGGGCCAGAGCGGCCTTTTAGTCCTTCTTTTATTAAATACGCCCGGCAGTCTAATGAAGAAGACAGGCTACATACTCTTTGTCTGCGGGATCAGTATTTTTGTGCTGATCCTGGTCTATTACGGCATTGATGACGTATTCAAAGCGCTGCGGCTGGCAGGATACGGCCTGTTTCTTGTTGCAGCTTCTCATGTTGCTCCGCTTCTTCTGGACTCCATTGCATGGCGCCTGCTGTTCCTTGGCGAGAAAAAGCCCGGCTACCTGCTCCTGATGCGGGCCAGGTGGATAGGCGAATCCATAAATTCTCTGCTGCCAGCCGCCCAGGTGGGAGGGGACATTGTCAGGGCCAGGATGCTGGCTGTCAGGGGTTACCCGGTTGCTGAGGCCGGTGCTTCGGTATTCGTGGAGATTACGCTTGCCCTTGTCACCCAGCTGGTGTTCGCCCTGGTGGGCATAGCACTGCTGCTATATCTTGGCCAGAAAACAATGATAAAAGAAGCAGCGTTTGCTGTGGCAGGCCTGAGCTTTTTCGCTGTTCTTTTTATCTTGGTGCAAAAAAGAGGATTCTGGGGCAAGTTCCTTGACTTTATGTCTGTCATAGTCAGCAGGGACAGGATAGAGGGACTTGCCATGGATGCCCGGGCCATGGACAGGGCTATATCCATGCTCTACAGTCACAAAAGGACCATACTGTTTTCCTGTTTCTGGCGCCTGGCTGGCTGGTTTTCCGGCGCCTTGGAGGTATGGATAGCCCTGTATTTTATGGGAGCCGGCATGAATGTTGCCGATGTGGTCCTGCTGGAGAGCCTGGGGCAGGTCGTCAGGGGGGTCGCCTTTCTTGTTCCCGGGGCATTTGGTATCCAGGAGGGAGGATTCGTGATACTGGGAAGCCTTGTTGGCCTTACACCTGAGATTGCCCTTGGCATGTCTCTTGCGAAACGTTTCAGGGAGCTGCTGCTGGGTATTCCCGGGCTTATTATGTGGCAGATAGATGAAGGCCGGCTTGTCATAGGGAAAAACGCAGGATCGTAACTTCTTAATAAGTCCGTGCAAATTCTTCATCAAGGTAAAGAGAGGTGTAACCATGAAAAAATGTTCGGGGAATTCTCCTGGTATAATTTCCGGCAATATCTACCTTCAGGGCGGTTGCCTGCTGCTGTGTATATTTTTGTCTCTTTGTGCTTTTCCGGCAGCAGCCTCGTCTGCCAACAATATGGCCGGGCAGGTATCTTCAAACAGCACCGCGGTCCAGGTAGTGGAGGGGCTGCACGCCATCCTGCTGAAATCCATGAAAAAAGGCAGCAGCCTTTCATGCAGGGAAAGATACAAGCTCATGGAGCCGTTTATCCTCAAATCATTTGATTTTCCCCTGATCTCCAGGATCGTGCTGGGCCATTACTGGCGTTCCATGGATGATGCGGAACGCCAGGAATTTCTGACCGCGTTTTCCAGCATGACAGTAGCCACCTATGCCAGCCGTTTCGACTCCTATTCCGGTGAGCAGTTCAAGACAATAGATTCCAAGATAGATGACAGGGGGCACTACAGGGTGGATACCGTGCTGATAAAGAAAGACGGGGACGAAATCAGCCTGAGTTATACATGCAGAAAGGTAGATGATCATTGGAAAATAGTCGGGGTAGCTGCCAGGGGCGTGAACGATCTTTCTCTTAAAAGGGCGGACTATTCCAGCTTTCTGAAGAAGCACAGTATTGCCGATCTGATATCTAAACTTCGGGAGCAGGCCCGCAAGTGCAAGTAGCAGGGGGAAGGAAAGCATGAACCTGCAAGAGCGAGGCATCCAGGCCCTGTTTTTTGACTATGGAGGCACCCTGGATTCTCCGGGGATTCCATGGAGAGAGCACTTTTATTCCATCTACCAGCGGCATGGGGTCAAGGTGCCCATGGACTTGTTTGCAAGGGCCTTTTATGCCTCTGATGACAGTCTCGTGGCGGAAAACCCGGTTCACATGAATCTTACAGACATCGTCATGGAACAGGTAAAAAGGGTCCTGAAACACCTGGGCCTGTATGACAGTTCCCTCCAGAAGATTATAGCATCCAGCTTTCTGAAGGACTCGTTTGAACATATAGACAGGGCCAAGGGGGTGCTATCCCGCCTTGGCCAGAATTTCAGGCTGGGCATTATATCCAACAATTACGGTAACCTGGAAAATATCTGCAGGGAAACGGGATTGGATAGCCTGATGGATGTAATGGTCGATTCCAATGCGGTGGGCTGCATTAAGCCTGACCCCCGGATATTCGAGGCAGGTATAAAGGCGCTGAAGGTGGACGCATCGTCATCCATGATGGTTGGCGATTCCCATGCCAGGGATATCAAGGGTGCCCTGAACTGCGGCATGGCAGCAGCATGGCTGGTGCCTGCTGGCAGAAGCGGTATCGCAGGGCCTGGGCAGGAGGAAGTGCCTGTAATCCATGGCCTTCAGGAGCTTCATGCGCTCCTGGGCATACAGGTTCCGGCTGGATCATGACAAGGGGCGGCATCATTGCAGCAGGACTTGGCAGCAGGTTTGTCAAGGCTGGCATAAGCACTCCCAAACCGCTGTTGCAGGTAGGGGGCAGGCCCCTGATTGCCCGGACCCTGGAGCAGTTCATGGATGCGGGCATAACCCATGTTAATATCATATTCAGGGAGGCCATCTGCAGTGAATGCATGGCATACCTTGAAAGAGAATTCCCCATGCTTGGATTTGATTTCATCTGCAAGGATACGGACAGCTCTGCTGAAAGTTTTATCACGCTTCTGGAAAGTATGGAGCCAGGAGATACGGCCCTGGTAACCACTGTTGATTCTGTTTATAAGCCCGGCATGCTAGCCAGGTTCAGGGAGTTCGCAGAGGCCCGGCATGAAGATGCCCTGTACCTTGGCCTGACCTCCTACGTGGAGGACGAAAAACCCCTGTATGCCCAGGTGGACATGCAGGGCCGGATATCACGGCTGGGTGGACCGGATGGAAATTTTATCACTTCAGGCGCATACCTGCTGCC
>JALWYO010000075.1 GCA_026992735.1 Deltaproteobacteria bacterium | reverse complement strand
ACCGGAGAGGTCCATGTGGTTTCCAGGCTGGAAGACATAAACAGGCTCCAGCTATCAGATCCTGAACATGTAGCCTATGTCACCCAGACCACTCTCAGCACTGACGACACCAGAGACCTGATCACCGCTCTGAAAAACAGGTTTCCATCAATAAAAGGACCTGATCTAAATGATATATGTTATGCCACTCAGAGCAGGCAGGATGCTGTTCGCAAGATATCAAAGCATATAGACATACTCTTCGTGGTAGGCTCACCAAACAGCTCGAATTCCAACCGGCTCAAGGAGACAGGCGTAGCCAAGGGGCTTCCTGCGTATCTCGTGGACAATGCAGATGCCATTGACATGAGCTGGCTCAATGGCATGAAAAGGCTGGGTATAACGGCAGGTGCATCTGCGCCTGAAATCCTTGTGCAGAATGTCATCGACCGGATGGCAAGACATTTTGCAATAAAGGTATCTACAATGACAGGGCGGGAAGAGTCCATGAAGTTTAAACAGCCTGTTTTCCCACAATTCTAATTTGACACGCCAGCGGCAGAGAAGCCTGAATAAACGCTGGCGCCAGTTAAGCCAATTCCAAATTCCCAGCCATGTCGGAAAACAATAGCAAAAACACGGCCCAGAACTACCGCAATGAAACCGCAGGGAAATCCCTTTTCCTCGGCCTTGTTGTAATAACCAGCCTGTTCCTGGCGCTGTTCCTGATTTCACTCTGGGTAATTCCCTATGTAGGGTTCAATGCAATCCATCCCTGGGCGAAATGGATCGCGGCAGTACTCGTAGGCGCAGCCCTAATTGTAGTCATCTGGGCAAGCCTCGGTCTTCTGCTGAAATCCACAACAGGAAAAAACCTGCCGCTGTTCAACAAGATGCGCGGGATCACAGTAAGGCTTTTTTTGCCCATAATGACGCTTATAGGCAGGATGTTCGGCATCTCCAAGAACAAGGTCCGCTCATCTTTCATACAGGTAAACAATGACCTGGTATTGTCAGAAGCAGACACTTACCGTCCGGAAGATATACTTATGCTCATGCCTCATTGCCTTCAGAACAGCCGCTGCAAGATCAGGCTCACTTACAACGTGAGAAACTGCAAGAGATGCGGAAAATGCAATATCGCAGACCTTCTGGATCTCAGTGACAGGTACAATATCCATCTTGCTGTTGCCACAGGAGGCACTATTGCAAGGAGAATAGTAGTGGAGAGAAGGCCCAGGATAATCCTGGCAGTTGCGTGCCAGAGGGACCTTGCCAGCGGCATACAGGATACATATCCACTGCCCGTGTACGGCATATTGAACCTGCGCCCTCATGGGCCATGCCTGGATACCCTGGTCCCTATAGATAAATTAGAAGCGGCAATCAGGAGATTTCTTGACAGGCGTTACTATCCGGATCAGGGCGGGTTATGTACTGATGAAGGAGACGCCCAGGCGCAAACATAACACCAAGCCATTCCGGAATAATCATTTACAACAACAGGAGTCAGAAGTGTCTATTCCATTGATACAGCAGGCAAGATTAGGACAGTATCTAATCAGAAAAATCTTTACCGGGCAGAAAAAATTTCCGCTTGTTTTAATGCTTGAACCCCTGTTCATGTGCAATCTTAACTGCAAGGGCTGCGGCAAAACAGCACATCCTCCGGAAGTTCTGAAAAAACGCCTGTCAGTGGAGGACTGTGTTCAGGCAGTAGAGGAATGCGGGGCACCCGTGGTTTCCATACCCGGAGGAGAGCCGTTGATGCATCCTGACATTCACAGAATTGTCAAGGAGCTTACCAGGAGAAAAAAATTTATTTATCTCTGCACCAACTCCCTGCTGATAGAAAAGCGGATAGATGATTTTTCTCCGTCACCCTATCTCACCTTCAATATTCACATAGATGGCCTGTATGGAAAACACGACGGACTGGTTGGCGCTCCAGGGACCTTTGATAAGGCAGTAAACGCCATAAGACTGCTGGTTTCCAGGGGGTTCAGGGTAACCACTAACACCACGTTTTTTAATGGCGAAACCCCGGAATCTGCTGAGAAACTCCTGGATTTCCTCACCGCCCTGGATGTAGAGGCAATGACCATCTCGGCTGGATTCAGTTATGAAAATGCCACGGATCAGGAAAATTTTCTCGACAGGAAAACCACTGTAAAATTGTTCAGAGGAATCTTTGAAAAGGCGAAGAAGAAAAACTGGCATTTTAACCACAGCATCCTCTACCTGGATTTTCTGGCAGGCAACCAGGATTACAAATGTACTCCATGGGGCAACCCCACGAGAAACATATTTGGATGGCAAAGGCCCTGTTATCTTCTCGACGACGAATACGTGCCAACATATAGGGAACTCATTGAAGATACTGACTGGGACAAATACGGCAGGGGAAATGACCCTCGCTGTACGAACTGCATGGTGCACTGTGGTTATGAACCAACTGCAGTGATCGATACGGTAAAACACCCGCTGAAGGCGCTCAGGGTTACTCTTCAGGGCATACAGACTGGTTGATCTTGGCTGGCCGCTTAAGCAGCGGGCCGGGAGGCATACATAAAACCCTTTACAGGCTTATGATGCAAGGCGGCGGGTGCCCAGTCGTACTCCTTTGACTTCAAACGCCTGCCAACACGGCAGACGTGGTGCCATGTGAACGCTTACGCCCGGGCTATTCTCCAGGGAACCATGCCTGGAGAACATCCGCTATCTTTCTTGCCTGTTTTTCATTGGATATGTTGAACTTGCTCTGGGGCCTGAACTGCCCTCCCTGCTTTCTGTATCTGCGGATCGTGGCCTTTACCGGGCCGAAGTCACCGCTCTTCCTGTCAATCTCCTGGTACAGGAACATAATGGTGGTCCAGCTTCCCCTGGTCAGCACCTCTTTCTTGAGCTCCTTGACAATGAGGTCACCGTTCTCATCTTCATACTGTATGGAAATGTCGTCGATATTTTCAGCCATTTTATATAATCTCCTGTAAAGTGTGGTAAAGCTCCTTTAAGTAACACAGCATGCAGGCGGATTCAATCATATAAATTCGTTTGAAAGCCTGCTGAACATATCAGCAATCTCCGGTCACTTGAACCTGGACAACAAAACTTATGATAAAGTATCTTTAATGTACCTTCATAGCTTCATTAAAGGTCTTGTATGTCATTCGTCAGTCCGGGAATCTATCCACAATATATTTGGGGGTATAAATTCTTGACAGAAGCAATCAATTTTTTCTGCACATTATCCGAAGAAGAAATAAGCCTTGAACGCAGCAAGGCTCGCAAGCTCAGAAAGACACGCTGGTGGAGAAGGAAGTGCGCCTCTGGCAAGTGCCATTACTGTGGCAGAACAGTGGGCGCTGGCAACCTGACCATGGATCACATGGTGCCACTTGCCAGAGGCGGCAGGAGCACCAGGTCCAATCTCGTCCCTGCCTGCAAGGAATGCAACAGCAGCAAACAGGCAAAGCTCGCATTTGAGTGGGAGGATTATCTGTCCAGGAACAGCTCTTGATGGATGCATTGAGATTCCTATGGGCAAATCTAATTAACAGGTGGATTCCCTTAAAAATATCATATTTTCCTTGGGAGAAAACAGCAGATGTGTGGAATAGTCGGCTATGTTGGTTACAGAAAAATCCTTTCCGTTCTCATGGATGGCCTCAAAAGGCTTGAATACAGAGGTTACGATTCAGCCGGAGTAACCTGGCCTGAGCACGGCAGCCTGGTAAGGGTCCGGACCAGGGGCAAGCTCTCCAGGCTGGAAGAGGCACTGGAGGAACACAGGGGCACTGACAGCACTGCAGGGCTTGGCCACACCAGGTGGGCCACCCATGGAGAGCCCACGCAACAGAATGCACATCCCCACAGTGACTGCACGGGAGAACTCGTGGTGGTCCACAACGGCATAATCGAAAACTACTATTCTCTCAGGGAACAGCTCACAGCCGAAGGACATAAATTCAAGTCAGAGACAGACACCGAGGTACTTGCACACCTGATTGAGAAATATCTCCAGGACGACATTGAAGCAGCAGTCAGAAAGGCCCTTGCGGATGCCAGCGGAGCCTATGCCATAGGCGTGCTGTGGGCCAGGAGGCCTGATGTGCTGGTTGCAGCCAGGAAACATAGCCCGCTGGTCCTGGGCATCTCGGAGGGAGAGGCCTTCATGGCATCGGATGTCCCTGCCCTTCTGCCCTATACCAGGGATGTCATATTCCTTGACGATGGAGAGATGGCCATTCTCTCTGGCAGTGGCATCAATATCAGGTCTGTGACCACTGGGGACGACATTGAAAAAACCGTTCAGCAGATATCATGGGACGCCTCAATGGCTGAAAAGGCCGGCTACAAGCATTTCATGCTCAAGGAGATATACGAACAGCCTGATGCCATCCTGAATACATTCAGGGGCAGGGTTGTCCCTGGCACAGGCGAGATAAGACTGCCCGAGATCGGGATCGGCAGGGAGGTTATCAGCCGGCTCAAGAGGATAGTATTCCTGGCATGCGGGACCTCCTGGCATGCGGGCCTGGTTGGAAAATACTGGATAGAGAAATGGGCCAAAATCCCGGTGGAGGTGGATC
This sequence comes from Deltaproteobacteria bacterium, assembly GCA_026992735.1. Lineage (GTDB taxonomy): Bacteria > Desulfobacterota > Dissulfuribacteria > Dissulfuribacterales > QOAL01 > QOAL01. The sequence continues at coordinate 11,889 of JALWYO010000075.1, read as the reverse complement.
TTGCGTCGGAATTCCGCTATAGAGACCTGTTAATTGACCAGGACGTGCTGACAATTCCCATATCACAGTCAGGCGAAACAGCGGATACCCTTGCAGGGCTCAGGATAGCAAAAGAGCGCGGATCTTCCATAGTCTCTATCTGTAACGTGCTGGGCAGCACCATCACGAGGGAATCCGACGGCACTGTTTATACCCATGCAGGTCCGGAGATCGGGGTGGCCTCCACAAAGGCATTTACCAGCCAGTTGACCGCCCTGTTTATCCTGGCCCTGTTCCTTGCAAAGGAGCGTAATGCAATGACCGATGAGGATGCCTCAGAGAAAATAGGCACCCTTATAAGTCTTCCGGGGATCATTGAAAAACATCTGCCTGAATGGCACAATCAGTGCCGCGATCTTGCGGATGAATTCTATACAAAGTCTGATTTCCTCTACCTTGGACGGCATCTGCAGTTTCCCATAGCCCTGGAGGGTGCCCTGAAACTGAAGGAGATATCATATATCCATGCCGAAGGATATGCTGCAGGAGAAATGAAGCACGGCCCTATAGCCCTGATTGACAGGAATATGCCAGTGGTTGCCATAGTGCCTGGAGATCACGTATATGAAAAGATGATAAGCAATGTAGAAGAGGTGAAATCAAGACGCGGAATTGTTATAACCCTTGGCAGAGAAGGAGACGAAGAGCTGAAGAGGATATCCAATGCCATGATAGCCTGCCCTGATGCAGAGGCAGAGATAAATCCCTTCATATACACGGTTCCCCTGCAGCTCATGGCCTATGAAATAGCATTGGCACGTGGATGCGACGTTGACCAGCCCAGGAACCTCGCCAAGAGTGTGACTGTTGAATAATGTAATGTAAAATAATGTATCTGCAGCACCCTGTTAGCAGATACAGAAGAATTTGCACGGATTTATTAACAACAAGGATATGGATGACCAGATAAAACTGCAGAAGATACTTGTGACAGGAGCAGCCGGGTTCATAGGCTTTCACCTCTCGAAGCGCCTTCTTGAAGAAGGCAGGGAGGTCGTTGGTGTAGATATAGTCAACGACTACTACGATCCGGCAATAAAAGAGGCCAGGCTATCCATTCTGGAGCCTTACTCAGGTTTCAAATTCGTCAGGGCAGACCTTGCAGACCGCCAGGTAATGGAAAATCTCTTCAGAAAAGAGTCATTTGATGGCGTGGTAAACCTTGCCGCTCAGGCAGGGGTGCGGTATTCCCTGGTAAATCCCCAGTCCTACGTGAATTCCAACCTGGTAGGATTTGTAAACGTCCTGGAAGGGTGCAGGCACAACGGGGTAAAACACCTGGTATTCGCATCTTCCAGCTCGGTTTACGGTTCCAATACCAAGATGCCCTTCAGCGTGCATGACAATGTGGATCATCCTGTCTCGCTCTATGCTGCCAGCAAGAAATCGAATGAACTGATGTCCCATGCTTACAGCCATCTTTTCGGCCTTTCATGCACCGGGCTGCGTTTTTTCACGGTTTACGGCCCGTGGGGAAGGCCCGACATGGCCCTCTTCCTCTTTACCAGGGCAATCCTGGAAGGCAAACCCATTGACGTATTCAACTATGGAAAGATGCAGAGGGATTTTACCTACATAGACGACATTGTAGAAGGCGTGGTACGTGTTATGAACAGGCCCGCCAGGCCGGACCCTGCCTGGAATGGTGACAATCCTGACCCGGGTTCCAGCTATGCCCCTTACAAAATTTACAATATAGGCAATAACCAGCCCGTAGAGCTTCTGCATTTCATCAAGGTCATTGAGGATACACTTGGCAAAAAGGCAGATATGAACCTCCTGCCCCTGCAGCCGGGAGACGTACCCGCGACATATGCCAACATAGATGACCTTGTCAGGGATACGGGCTTCAAGCCTTCCACCAGCCTGGAGGAAGGCATACCCAAATTCATAGAGTGGTACAGAGAATACTTTTCTGTTTAGTGCAGGGATACAAGCTGCGGATAAACGCAGGTAAATAGCATCGTTTTGAAGCGATCTTGACCAATTTCACGCAAAACTGCGCAGCCAATGCAGGCACAGTGGCCGTGGTCACATCTCGTACAGTGTGTCATCCCTGGATGGTGGCAGGTATTTCCGTTTCAGGCTTTTTATACCCTTTTTCACTCCGATATCTGCAAATATATCGTCACCCTCCAGGAGGTCTCCCATCTCCTGCTCTATGGCTTCCGGGTCTTCCCCTGCCTCCATCCTGCTGATGGCCTCCTCCATGACGCCGCCTGCCTCTATTCCCGCAGTATCAAATAATTTTCTCATGAGCCTGGCAGCCTGGCGCGGATCGTTTTCGTCAATGCCTTCTGCTTCAGAGGCAATGGCCATCATTGCATTTTCCAGCTTACTTTCATCCAGGCCAGGCAATGGAAAATCATCTTCCGGTTCCTGGCGGTTTTTGGAAATGGAAAAGACCGACATCTGCTTTTCCAGCCCCGGCCTGCCGCACTTTGGACATGATGGTCTCTTTTCAGTATTTATGCGCCTGGAAAAAAAATTGAAGATGGTATGACAATCTGAACAGTAAAATTCGTAAACAGGCATACCAACAACCTCCCTTGAATATACGAAACAGGCAGAAGATAGCTGCCTGTAATTCACCACCATCTGAAAGTTACGCAATTAAACCATGCATTCAAATCAGCCCGACAACTTACAAATAAACAGTTGCCAGTGAATTTCAAGGCCTGCTCTTGGTATCTTTGTCTTTTCCTCACTTCCCTGTGTCTATACTGAAAAGCGCTGCCTGGCGCTTGCGGCTCGAAGGATTTAGTTCCTCATACGATGGCAGATCACCAATATGCTTGAGCTGGAATACCTCGAGAAAATGCTTGGTAGTCCTGTAGAGAAGAGGATTGCCAGGTATATTCTTGCGGCCTGCAATCCTCACCAGCTTTCTGTCTATCAGATTCCTTATAGTGCCAATGGAATCCACGCCCCTTGCCTGTTCTATCTCTGCCCTTGTAACAGGCTGGCGATAGGCAATTACAGCAAGGGTTTCCATTGCCGCCTGGCTGAGGCGCCTTGCCGGGCTGCCCTGCCTGAGCTTCATTAGTATTTGGGCAAAGTCAGGCCTTGTCTGCATGCGCCATCCGCCTGCCACTTCCACAAGCTCTATGCCCCTGTACGGCCGGGCCATATCGTCAGCAAGAAAAGAGAGGGCCTGCTTTACGCGGGCCCTGTCGGCAAGGCCAAGTATTTCGCAAATCCGCCTTATGCTCAACGGAGCAGAAGCGGCAAAAAGAAGGGCCTCAACAGCAGCTTTAAGGTTGTCGAGGTCCTGCCTTTCCATGGATCACAATTCTTCAACCAGCACGGTGCCGCTGATCTTTATGTCTTTTCCATTGTCGTCTATGAAGGAGATATATGCACCCTGCACCTCTATCTTGAACCTCCCCTTCCAGGTCCTGATGACCTTACCGTTGCAGTCGTACAAAGTTACCTGTCTCTTGAGCCCTATAATATCGGATTTCATGTGCTTGATGTTCTTGCGCTGGCGCTCAGTACAGCCTGACATGAGAAACAGGATGCACAGAAGGAGACACAACAAGAACAACAGCCCTGAGCGGCTGCCCGGTTTTAGATATGCATTCATCAGCAGGCTACCTCGTATCCAAGGGAAAGGGCCTTCAGGTTGGCGTCCACAAACTTGGGCTTTACATGGTGCTTTATAGTCTCTTCCATGGCTTCCCTTGAAACAGGAACTTCTCCAAGGCCTATAAGGACACCGAGAAGCACCACATTTACAGCCTTCACAGTGCCTGCATCCTTTGCCATGGTTTCTGCATCAATGGCACATACCCTCGCATAGTTATCTTTCATGAATTGCAGCCAGTACTCTATGTCAGGGTACTCAGCCTGGCCAAGACCAACTGTAAAAGGGACAATAGGAACCGTATTGGTTATAATTGTGCTGCTGGCAGAGCACCTTCCAAGTGCCCGGATCGCCTCCAGGGGCTCGAAGCTTACCAGGATATCTGCCTCACCTGCGGATATAATCGGGCTATTCAACCCACCAAGCATTACAGTGGATTCCACAACCCCTCCCCTCTGGGCCATGCCATGCACTTCGCTGACCCTTACAGGCATACCTGCATCCATGACAGCCTGGCCAAGAAGCCTTGATGCCAGCAGCGTCCCCTGCCCTCCTACACCAGTAAAAAGAATCTTTTTAGTGTCCATTACTTCTTACCTCCGAACTTTTTGCAGTAAAGGATGCAGGGAGCCTCGGCAATCACCACCGAGAGCTCGTCTCCCGAAAGAGCCGCCTTGAATGTCTCAACCGCCTCCTTCTTCTTATAGGGATTGACCTTGTATATATTAGTTATTCCCAGTCCCCTGACAACATCATCAATGGGAATCCTGGGCTTATCATAACCCGGAGGACGTATCTCAATACCTGGATTAGGCTGATGCCCTGTCATTGCAGTGGTGCTGTTGTCGAGCACGACCAGACAAAAGCGGTGCTGATTGTGGTAGGCGCTTGCAAGGGACGAGATGCCGGAGTGAAAAAAAGTTGAATCACCTATGAATGACACGATTTTATGATCCGTAGAGATGGAGAATCCCGCGGAAGAACCTACACTTGAGCCCATGCACAGCAGATAATCAGCCATCTGGATGGGGGGAAGCAAGCCAAGCGTGTAACAGCCGATGTCCGTTGGATAGATGGCCTTTTCCTCCATGCCCAGATCCTGCAGTGCTGCCTTTGCCGCATTGTATGTCTCCCTGTGGGGGCAACCCTTGCACAGGGTTGGCGGTCTCATGGGCAGGGTTGGCACAGAGGAGAGGTCCGGCATAGCTGGTTTCTGGATATCGACGCCTGTAACGTCTGATATGGCCTTTTTCACCATGAGGGGATCAAACTCGTACATCCTGGAGAAATGGCCCGATGCCTTGCCATATACTGCCATGTCCAGGGAAAGATCATGGCAGATTATCTTTATCTCATTCTCGATAAAGGGCTCCAGCTCTTCCACAACCAGGACATTCTCCACTCTCTTGAGAAAACAACCAATCAATTCCTTGGGAAATGGATACGTGAAGCCCAACCTCAGGAAACTGACTTCATCCTCGCATCCCAGTTCCATGAGGGCATCTTCCACGTAACAGACTGAAACACCTGACGCGACAATACCCACGGGACCGGTCCCGGACAGGCTGTTGAAGCCGAATTCCTCATTCATGCTCCTGGCCTTTTCTATCTGTTTCAGCAAGACCTTGTGCCTTATCCTGGCAACAGCAGGAACAGGCACCCATCTCCTCATATCCTTCTCAAAAACACCTCTTTTCTTGACATCTCTGGGCAGTGGTCCCAGCTCAACAGGGCCCCTTACATGAGAAGTCCTGGTAGTGGTCCGCAGGATGACTGGCAGCTCCAGGGCCTCTGAAATCCTGAATGCCTCTACAGTCATGTCCCTGGCTTCCTGTGGAGATGTGGGCTCAAGCATCGGAAGGTTTGCAAACTTCGCGTAGATCCTGTTGTCCTGCTCGTTCTGGCTGGAATGCATGGATGGATCGTCTGCGGTTACAATGACCATCCCTGCCTTTACTCCCACGTATGCCAATGTCATGAGCACATCAGAAGCCACGTTCATGCCCACGTGCTTCATGCAGGTCAGGGACCTGACACCTGCCGCCGCGGCTGCTGCCGCAACCTCCATGGCCACCTTTTCATTGGTGGAAAATTCGAAATATATGGACGAATTTTCAGCCTGGGAGATGAAAAACAGGTTGTTGCCTATCTCAGATGAAGGGGTGCCGGGATAGGCTGCGGCCACTGCACAGCCTGCTTCAAGGGCACCCCGGACTATGGCCTCGTTGCCGAGGAGCAACATTTTTTTGCCTGAATCCCGGGATAATAAAGGATGCATATTATAAACTCCTGTCTGATAAAATTATGATTTGTTAAACTATATTAAATGAATATCGATTATAACCGCAACTTCCCAATAAGTCCGTGTAAATTCTCCTGTATCTACTTACAGGCGGGCGCAGATGCAAGACTGAGGACGCAGATAAACGCAGACTTCGTGCAGATCAAAGACAAAAAAATCTCGGTGTTTCTGTGTTCATCTGTGTCCAAAAACTTGTAATTTGCAGACTTGTTAAGAAGCTACTTATAACTTCACTAAATATCACCATGAATCAGAAAATCAGCGGCCAGGCCAGGGAACAATATCAGATGCTTCTTGATCCGGCATAATTCCTCCTGAACTTTTAACGCACGGGAAAACTATTCTGCAAGCTCTGACATCTTTACAACATCTGTATCATCAAATCCTGATCCACTGAGTATCTTTGCCCTGGAAGCATCTGTACCAAAGAGCTGGTCCACCTCTATTGTGCCCTTGAGCTTGCCAAGCCCGAATCCGAGTGACCTCTTGGTTAAAGGATCGACAATCTCCTTTCCCCTGGCATATACATTGAGCTTGTCGCCGGGCTGAAGGCCGGTAAGCCTTCCAGCATTGAGATAGACGTGTCCATCCTCGACCTTGACTATCCTGCAGGACCACTCGGTGCCCCGCACCACATCCTTTGATATCTTGTTTGCGACCTGGGCGAACTGGTCCACGGTTGCCAGGTAGGAACCAATAAGCACGTTTTCGGTTGCATGGATTACGTCAAGCCTTAGAACAGACTGCTGGGCCTTGACTGCTGCAGTATTGCCCTGCGGGAAATAGACAAAGATATAGGCCTGGATCCCGGCAAGGGCCGCTATCTCGCGCCTCACAGATGCAGAGGCAAGATCCCCCACTGACAAGCCATGTTCTTTCAGGAGCTCTGCAAGCTGGGCTGAATCCACAGGCACTATCCCGTCAGTCCTTCTCAGGGCCGCAGGCAGGAGGGACAGCACATCCAGGCCCAGGTCTCCCAGCAGGGATATAAGCACGACCTTTCTCCTGAGCACCGGGAGGCCATGACTGTCAACCTGCCTTTCCGGAAGCCCCTTTAAACGCTGTTCCAGCTTGGCAAGCCTCTCCTCTAATTCCTTTTCCCTCTTACTGCTTCCAAACAGCCTTATCTGCTTATAAGAACTTTCTGTCTTCCTGAAATAGTCTGCATTTACACCGAAGGATGGATTTCCAATTATCTGCTCATCCAGCCTTGCTTGTTCTTTTTCTTCAGGGGTCATCTCCGCCTTTTTCTCCGGCGTCTTGTCCTGGGTGGCCTTTTTGCCAGACAACAGCCCGGAACAGGAACTGATCATCAGCATGCATAAAAACAATGCCGTGATATTCAGCAGGCGGCTTCTGCCCCTGTGCAACGGCATGCTGACCCGGGCCACGCCGGCATCTTTATGACTGTGGAAAAGATCATGAGTATTCATTTCGCATTTACCAGATTATCATAACAGGCTTCCGCTGTCTGGCTGACGACTGTCAAACAGGAAGACCTGAAAATTCACAAATTATCGAGGAATAAATCACCCTTGTTTCAGATAACCGCCTTGTTAATGAACCTGTTTATGAAATACAGATTCAGACGGGCGAACTATAGACTTGCATGACCGGGAGGTCAAGAAAACCAGGAGGCCAGCCAGGCAATTATGGATAAAAATGAAAAGGGGCGCGAAATAGCGCCCCCCGATAACCATGCCGCAAGGCCTTTTAGAAGCGGTAGCTTACGTAGCCCATCAGCATCTGGGTAGTAGAGCCCTGATCCCCGTAGACATAGGGATCATCATCGTCAAAGTAGTACAGGTAGTAGTTCAGATTCAGACCGATTCCGTTGTCCATCCTGTAGGATGTCCCAACAGTAAAATCCACTTCCCTGTAGTCCAGATCCGAGTATTTGTCCATGCCATTTAGATATGCTACATCGTAGAGGTGAGGCATATCTGGGTTTACTGCGGATACGTCCAGGTCCAGTTTTGCATCCCCTGTGGGATACATGCTGTCGTAGGACAGATCCGTGATGTTTCCGTGGCCAAGGGTAAATGCCAAGTTAGTGGATATGCTCCAGTTGGGAAGCAGTGCATATTCTGCATTGGCATTAATGGTGTGTGCTTCAGTCCTGTAATCCATGTTTGTGTGTTCCGAACCAAACTGGTCGGAGGTAATGAAGTTACCTCAGCCATCATACAGTGCTATACAATACTGCGAATCGTACTTGTCATACATGTATGTATAGCCTGCGGAGAGCACCAGATTCTTCATCGGGGTCAGGATACCGCCAAGGCCTGCCATGACCATGTTCTGCTTCCAGTCCCTTCCATCCACGTCCCCATTCTTGGCATAGCGGTATTTCACATGGAAGTTGGTTGACAGGATATGAAGTGGATGCCAGTGGCTCTTGAGCTGGATTTCATGTACCTGGTCCGGCAGGTTGGACCTTGCTGCAGTCCTTTCGTCGTAGATCGCAGGTGCATAGGCCCTGTCCACGTCATAAAGCCCGGCAGGAAGCCCGGAATACACTCCATATGCCCCGTCAGGAGTACACTCTGCATCTTTCAGGACGTATGGATCATCTATGTATTCGAACTTGTAGTCAAAGTCGAATTTCAGGTTGTGATTGATCCGCCAGTCTGTTGCCAGGTTGAACTTGTGCTCTTTCGTGGATTCAGGCACATGGTGATGCTCGTAGTTGTCCCTCTTCTCACGCTCGAACTCGTAGCCGAACTTGACCTTCAGGCCGCGCATCACGCGCCAGGTAAGGTCTGTTCCGATTATGTAAGCGTTGCCATCATAACCGGAAGGCCTGCTCTCCTCTTCCTCGAAGTAGGAGCTACCACTGTTGTTTATATATCCCTCTGAAAGGGTTACTGCACCTCCGGGAGCACCGGCAGGATTTGTTCTGACGTTCTTCTCTATGTCAACGGCATCATTGTCCAGGTCCTGGTAACGTCCAAACAGGTTGAAAGAAAACGCCCTGTTTATCCTGCTGTGGAACTTGGCATTGAAGATATTGCTGTCCAGATTTATCTCGTCACCATATTTGCCCATCAGGATATCATAGGCCCCGTCAACACTATTATTGGTGCTCTGGGAATAGATATAATTTGCCGTAAAGGTGTTATGGGCATTTATATCCCAGCGGAATTTTCCCTTGAAGCTGTCCTTGGAGGAGTCAGGCGTGCGGCTGTAGGGCAGCTCACCAGTGGTGTTGTCATACTGGAGCCTGTTCAGGAACAGTTCCTTGCCCTTGATACCATTATACACCAGGGACATGTCTTCGTTTCTTGTTTCGAATTCCCTGTGAAGGTAGGAAAACTCCATGGCAAGAGTGCCTATGCGGAGAGATGCCTTTGGAGCATAGTCATTGGTCGTCTCGTGTATGTTCTGTGTATTGGATACCACGTGGCAGGCAAGGCACTTGCTGTTGGTCATGACCTGCTTGTCACCTTTTCTCTCCTCAAAGCGGTGATTGAAAGAGAGCTTTAGACCAGGCAGCATGGGGATATTGAAATCCACTTTGTTCTTCCATTCGGCCCTTGCGATACCGTAGAAATTGTCGGGATCAAGGTCCGTATTGTAGACATTGGCAGAACCAACAGTCTTGCCGCCGGGGATGTCAGCGAGGTCCGGGCTGCTGCCCCAGTTCTTCCAGCCAGTTGATGCAGGCGGGAAAACATGGGCATTAAGGTTCTCCATGTAGTCATGATCCAGCCTGTGATAGAACCTGCTGTAATCGGTCTTGAAGTTTATCACCCTCTTGAGGGAGACCAGCCCGGAATAATCCTGTTCGTCCACATCCCTGTAAAGGCCATCAAAGCTGAAGGCAAAGCCATCCTTCATGGCATCGAGGTTTCCACCGAGGTAGGTGGTCCACCTCTTGTTAAACAGGGAGTTGTATTCAGTGCCACCCTTGGCACCGCTTTCATCTCCGCTGAGCTTCTCGGGCACTACGGTAGCACCCACCTTGAGTTCACCGGAATACCATTTCCCGTCTTCTTCCGCGCAGACGGCGGTGGCCCCGGCAATTGCCAGTGCAAATATCGCCGTCAGCATGCATACTGTGATTTTTCTCATCGGCTTACACCTCCTTGGCTTACCGGGTCAATCCGTGACCGCTGGTTACGGTCTGGGAAGTAAAATCGGATCCGTGTACATTCTGATGACACTGGGTACACTTGGTCATGAATGACTTCTGGAAACCGTAGTTAGTCCCCTGAAGCTTTCTTCCATTGTCATAAGGGCTGCCGCCTCCCGGGATTCCATGCTGTTCGAGACTGGATGCCCTGGCCGCATGAAAATGGGCCTCGTGACACTGCAGGCACAGGAAAGGCTCCTGCTGCTGAAGCAGGTTGTTGGCCACTGTGCCGTGAGGATCATGGCATATCAGGCAGTCTTCCACCACTGGATCGTGTTCAAAAACAAACGGCCCCTGGTAGCGGGTATGACACTTGAGGCAAAGGTCATTCACCCTCTCGTCGGTCCTGAGCATTCCCTCAACCATGCTGCCGCTTCCGTGAGGATTGTGGCAGTCAGAGCATGTCATCTTTCCTTCCTTGACCGGATGATGTGACATGAGATACATCTGTGCATTTATATCTGCGTGACACTCGGCACACAGTTTCTGCTCGGATGCCTTTGCCAGGAGCTGCTTGTTGGAATTATGATGCACTTTGTGGCATTCAGTGCAGGCCACATCTCTCTCGGCGTGAGTCGAGCCCGGCCAGTTCATCTGTTCGTCCACCTGGTGACAGGTAGTACAGACACCAGCAACTTCTTCTGGCGGGATTCCCTCTTCACCAAACTTTATAATTTTTTCCGTATCTCCCTCTCCCTCCACGTGAAGAGAGCCGGGACCGTGACAGGATTCGCAACCCTTCCTGTATCCACCTGCCACCTCAAAATCTGCTATGGCCATATGGACATTGTGTTTATCATTTGCCATATCTTCATGGCAGTCATAACAGGCCTCGCTGCCCACGTAGGTCGCACCCGGAGCGGCGGTAGGGGCCTTTATCACACTGGCCCTCTTATCCATCACCTGGGCACAGCCGATGACGAGGCCAATAACGGCTGTCAGGATAATTAACTTTCTAATCATAAGATTCCCTCCAAATCCTCGTTGAATGTAAAATACCGGTATCTTTCACCAGCTCTTTATTACACTCCATAAACTCCATGCCTCTTGCTTCCTGTTCTATCACCTCCCTTGTATTCGCCGTTCATGATTACAAAAAAAAAGGCCTTATCTGTCCAAGAGACAGAAGGCCTTTTATTAAAAGCAGGGGGAATCTCCCCTTTTTTCGCCAGTGATTCAAAACAGGCCCACCGGGCCTGTGTCCATTATTGAATCAATATGTGAAAACAAACGCTTTATTTTTTGGATAAATACCCCAAGACATCAATACAGATGCCCTCCCCTAAAAAAAATTGATGCTGATTTCTCTATCCCGATCAAATCAGGTGTTTCAAAATACTACATATCAACCCTGAAATCAAGGATGATAATTTTTATAAGACTAATTCTATCTTATATAATAATCACCATCATCGAAATTACGCTTCAATGCCTGAACTAGTATATAGTTTCATTAAAATATTTACAAAATTGAAATAATTTTTAGCTGCAATTTCAACATATTGCTATGTATTGTGGGTGTAGCAAATTAATGAAACGAACTACTAGTCAGCATCTTATTTTTTAAAATGCCTGAATAGTATCATTCTTTAGCTCCAAGAGAAAAATTTCTTGTTTTTCTAAGGCTTGCTCCGGCTGATTTTTGGACACAGATGAACACAGAAACACCGAGATTTTCTATGTCTTTTATCTGCGTACGAAGTCTGCGTTTATCTGTGTCTCCAGTCTTTCATCTGCGCTCGCCTGTAAGCAGAAACAGTTGAATAAACAGTCTTTACTTCAAAGAAAGCAAAATCAATGCCATTGTGAAATTTTTGACAAATAGAG
>JALWYO010000074.1 GCA_026992735.1 Deltaproteobacteria bacterium | reverse complement strand
CCTGTTCTTGAGCGGAACATGCACCAGTTCCGGGCCATGTGCAGGCCTGAATTGCCCGTGTCTCACCTTTATCCAGTTTACAGGCATCCTGGCATTGCCGCTTGAGCCCGGAATGGACTTAAGCAGGAGATCAGGGTCCTGGACATCTATGCCCTGGACCCGAAACTCTCCGGAAATGATTGCAAGCCAGTCAGGGTAAACATCGAAGACCGACGAATCCAGGGAAAACTCCCTGGTATTTACATGAAAATCAAGGCATCTCAGGTGAGGCAGGGGGAACCAGCCCCACTCAACGGATGCCATGGTGATATTGGCGTCTGAAGCCACGGCAATCCTGGCCCTGATCTCCTTCTGAACTTCCGGCATTGACAGAATCCAGCTTGGCAAGGCGTAAATCACAAAACCTAAAAGAAATGCAGCGAGCAACCGCCTGAACCACATAGCCTGCCTCCTGGCTTAACCCAGCCCCGCCATGGCCCTGTCAACGCAGCCTGAAAGAACAGGGCAGTGAATACCCACCCAGGCATCCAGGACCTGCCTAAGGCTGTCAAGCGCAGGCCGCATGAACTGCCGGAAAAAACTCCTGCCCTTATGACCTGACAGAAAACCATAGGCCCCAAGGGCCTGGAGCAGCCTGAAAACCGACAGAAGAAGAAAATGATCCCGAGAGACCTGATCTGTCCACGGCGCTGATATCCTGCCAAGGAGCTCATGGTACACATGCAACAGCTCCAGCCTCATGCTCCAGGGTATGTTCACGTATGGATCATGCAGCAGGGATGCAACATCATAGCATGGCGGCCCAAGCCTCCCTGCCTGGAAATCTATTATCATTACCTCTTCTCCAGATATCATAAGGTTTCTGGACTGGAAGTCCCTGTGCAGGAAACAGTTCACATGCCTCATGCCGTCCACCTGCCTGGCCAGGCCCTCAAATTCCTCCATGAGCCCGTAATGGTCAAAGGAGATACCTGCAAAATCCCTGAGAAAGGCGTCCCTGAAATAGAAGGCCTCCTTTTCCAGGGCCAGGGAAGAGTCATAAAAAGGCTCCTGCCAGCACCAGGCAGTATCAAAACCCTCCGATCCCTTCACCTGCATCAGGGCCAGCACGTCCAGCGCCCTTTCATATTCCCGGAACAATGCCCTGTAATTACCTGCATGAAGCAGGGAAAGGGCCACATCCTGGAACCGCGTGTCACCCAGGTCCTCTACCACGATTCTGCCTGAATCCCTGTCATAGTAATATATCTCAGGAACCGGAACAGACCTGGAATACAGATGGCTGCCTATCATAAAAAAACTCTCTGCCTCCATGAGTCCCTCGTTGCCGGGGCCTGGCAAGACCTCCACTGCAGAGGCATTTCTCCAGAGCATCCTTGAAAAGCGCCTGTCCGATCCATCCGGACAAATGGTGTTAGTATTCAATATTCTCCCTCTCTTCAAAATAATCTAATACCAAGGGCCCTGTTGGGAAACGATTATCCCTAACAAAATTTCCATGTATTGCAGTTGAAGTTCTTTGACTGGCATGGAATTATTATAGGACCTAAATTCTGCATGTCTAATGCAAGGAAAATGTCTGCGTTCCTTCCGCCTTACATCTTCGGCAAACTCGGCAATTGCAGGATTTAGGCAGGAAGCAGAATAGTCGAAAAGGAAATATGATATATTCACAGACCAGTAAGAATAATCCAGGTTAATCAGTCAGGAACCATGCAAGCCAGGTTCTTGAGACAGGTGGCTGTTTTCTATAACAAACAGGAAGAAGCGGTATAAAAGGACAATATCATGAGCACAGACAATGTATTTTTCCTGGAGGTGCTGGAGTGGTTTGACCAGTCAGGAAAGGAGCTGTCGCACAGGCTCCCTGAACGGGGATCGGGAGAATTCAAGCTCGGGGCCCAGGCCATAGTCCGGGATAACCAGGCAGCGGTTTTCTACTCCCAGGGGGTTGCCTGCGACGCACTTGGCCCTGGCAGGCATACCATCACGACTCTTAACATTCCCCTTCTCACGAAACTGCTTTCCCTGCCATGGGGATTCACCAGCCCCATAAGGGCCGAGATATATTTTATCAACCTTAAGGTATTCGCCAATCTCAAGTGGGGCACCAGGGATCCTGTAGCATTCAGGGACCAGGAGCTTGGGCTCGTTAGGCTCAGGGCCCACGGCATCTTCAACATTCAGGTGACACAGCCCGTGCTGTTCGTCAACAGCCTGGTAGGCACCAAGCCTTCGTACACCATTGATGAACTTGAATCCTATTTCAGCCAGGTAATAGTATCCAGGCTGAACGACTATCTTGGAGAACAACTGGACACGCTGCTGAACCTGCCTCAGAAATACAGCGAGATGGCAGAGGGACTCTCCCAAATCCTGACCAAAGACCTGGCCACATATGGAGTTGCTCTCAGAGAAATGTACATCAATGCCATCACGCCTCCTGCAGATGTCCAGCAGGCAATAGATGAAAAAAGCAGGCTCTCGCTGCTGGGAGACAACCTGCCGGGGCTCCTGCAGATGAAGGCAGCCATGGCTCTGGAAAAGGCAGCGGAAAGCGAAGGAGCGGCCCAGGGCGGCATCGGCATGGGCCTGGGGCTTCTTGTGCCAGGCCTACTGTCAGGTGTAACCACACAGCCTGGTGGCGGAGGTGGCTCATGCGGCCCGGCTGCCGGGGCAGGCAGGCCGATGCAGCGCTGCCCTGAATGCGGCATGGAAATAGATGCAGGAGCCAGGTTCTGCCCCAACTGCGGCCACCAGATACTGGTACTCAGGCAATGCTCCAAGTGCGGCAAAAACCTATCTCCAAAGGCAAAATTCTGCCCGGCATGCGGCACCCCTGCAGGGGCAACCCCTGCACCGAGACAGTGCCCTGAATGCGGGGCTGTCAACAGGCCAGAGGCCATGTTCTGCAACAACTGCGGCAAACGCATAGACACATGAAATCCTGAAAATGGCCGAGGCCACAGGAACATGTCCCCAGTGCGGGGCGCCGGTAAAACTGGACATAGGCGACCCTCTGCTGAAATGTGATTTCTGCAGAACCAGCCTCTACATGATACCACCTGCTGGGATATTCAATTATCTGCTGAAACCGGCGGCCAGTGCTGCGCCTCGGAACCGGGTATTCCATCTCCCCTACTGGAGATTCCGAGGATTCAAATTCAGGGTTCATGCTGACAGACAGACAGAATGTTCCCTGGTGGATGCCACTGTTCAGGCCTTTGGCACTTTGCCAAGGATGCCGCTGTTGGGTCTTGCCCCTGAACTGGGCAGCATTACCTTAAACCCCGAACCGCCACCCGGCCTTTCACTGCTCCAGAAACCGCACAAGGCCCTTGAGATTGCAAATGCCAGGATAGAAGCCCTACTCAAGGGCAGGCCCGTCATGCAGGGCATCATGGCTGAAAACAAGAGCATAATCCAGACACCTTTTGAGCTAATGGAGGAAACACCGGGCAGAACCGCACTCAGGCCCCTGTGGGAACCGGATGCAGTCTCTATCCCATTGGATAAAAAACATCTAAAACTCCTTGATAACTTTCTTAAACCTGATGCAGGCAACAGGCGTATCCGCTTTCTGCCACTCATCTGCCCTGAATGCGGCAACGACCTGCCTGCCTTTCCAAGGGCCACGGCCCTGCTCTGCAGATTCTGTAACCGCATATGGGGCCTCGGGTCCTCCCGCCTTTTCCCCAGGCGCTTTTCCATTGCAGCCGAATCCATTGAACCGGATACCACATTTCTGCCATTCTGGCACATTGGCATACATCTCAAAAATTTCCCTGTACAGGACCGCTATTCCTTCTTCAAAACCATGTTTCCATATAAACAGACACCAGATAAATGGAAAAATCAGCTGATACCAATGGTGATACCCGCCTTCAAAATCAACCCCCGTCTGTTTTTCAGGCTGGCAAGCAGGATGACCCGATCTGCAATAGAACTGCCAAACGGGCCTGCCGAGACTGCAAGGGAAATCCCTGCCCTCCATGTAGTCAATTTCACACTGGAAGAGGCAACCCACTCGGTCAGAATCTTACTTTACGAGCTGTTCAGGCAAAGAAAATACCTGATTGAGAGTTTGCCAGATATATCCATCGGTCTCAGGAAGTCACAACTCGTGCTCCTTCCATTCAGAAAACAGGGCAGGGAATTCATTGAGCTGCATTCCGGACAGGCCGTTCCAACTGCAGCCATAGAACTGGGGACAAGGCTCTAACCCTTGCAAACGGCGCATACAACTGCAAAATACCTGAAACAATCTGACAGGATGGCTGTAATCTTGCCCTGGATGACGGCAATTGCTATCATAAGAATATATACGGCAAAGCTTGCTGAAATCCAGTGATCAGCTACGGCAAAACTGCACTTTCCCGATGAAAAGACAATGAATACAGGTAAATACCTGGCCGGCCAAAATGCCTGCCATCCAAAATACATCCCATGAAAACCGTCCTGTGGCTGGTAATTGGCGCAGCAGTGGCGGCTGCCGCATGGACGGCCTATGTATCATGGCAAAAACCTTCTCCCCGCATCATTCCGTCAATACCCCAGGGCATTATCCTGAAAAATATTAAATACACGAAAACAAAGCATGGCAGGGCGATATGGAGCATCTCTGCCCAGAGAGCGGAACACAACCCGGACACCGGGATCACCCAAAGCACCGATATCCGCCTGGTATTTCACCGCAAAAATGGCAAAGACATAGTGCTCACTGCCAACAGGGCACAGATAGACTCCGGCAATGGTACTTTAACAGTATCCGGTAATGTCAGGATAGAAAGCCAGCCTGGCAGACTGTTGCTGACAGACAGGCTGACATATAACGAAGAAACCAGAATCCTGAAGACGGACTCCCCCGTATCCATCGAGATGGACCATTCGGTCATCCACGGCAAAGGCATGATAATAGACACCAGGAACCAGGAAATGGAGATTCTATCATCTGTAAATGCCAGCCTGGACAGGGAAGCACAGTGAAATCCGCGGACAGGCACAGGACTCTCACAGGCATGGACCTGGAAAAATCCTTTGGCTCCAGAAAGATAGTTGACAGGATTTCCATGACTATTGAACCTGGTGAAACAGTAGGCCTCCTGGGGCCTAACGGGGCAGGCAAGACCACCACGTTCTATATGATGGCGGGCATCATAAGGCCTGACAGGGGACGCATACTCATAGGCGAAAACGACATCACAAGGATGGATCTTGCCAGCAGGGCCAGGGCTGGGTTGTCCTACCTGCCGCAGGAGCGCTCGGCATTCCAGGGCCTAACCACAGAACAGAACATCATGGCTGTGCTGGAATTCCAGGATATAACCAGAGACGAGCAGAAAGAACTCGTTCACCACCTTCTCAGGGAATTTTCCCTGGAGCACCTGGCAGGGACCAGGGCCTGTGCGCTTTCAGGTGGTGAAGCAAGGCGCCTGGAGATTGCCAGGGCGCTTGCCATACAACCAGAATTCCTGCTGATGGACGAACCCTTCACCGGCCTGGACCCGCTGGCAGTTGAGACAATACAGGGCATAATTGCAAGGCTCAGGAGAAACAGCATAGGCATACTCATTTCAGACCACAATGTCAGAGAGACCTTGAAGATATGCGACAGGGCCTACATCCTCAGCCAGGGAAAGATACTCGAATCCGGACCTCCTGCCAGGATTGCTGAAAGCCAACAGGTGCGGGCCGCCTACCTCGGCGAGGATTTCAGGCTTTGAATGCCCTGAGCCTGCTCTGACCCAGACAGAACTCCGCTATGGCCCTGGCGCCTCTCTGCGCGGCAGTACTGTCCGGCTCATTGTAAAAGGTGTACTCAAAGGCCTTTTTCTGCCTTTCTTCATAGTCCTTCTGCCTGTCATGGGCATGAGCCAGGGCATCTTCAAGCCCGGCAGGGACGCTGTCCACCACCTGGCCGAGATTCCAGTGATAGTAAAAGGGATCGTTCCGCCGTTCCACATGATGGGCGTTCAGAAATATACAGGGCCTTGGCTCCAGCAGAAATTCATAGACCTGGCTGCTGACATCTCCAAGATAGATGTCCGCCGCCAGGGCATAAGTCATATCCATGGAAGCCATGCTGCCAAGATCCACATGTATATTTGGGACATTGAAATATTTACGGGGCAGCCTGGCCCTGTGACGCCATCTCCTCCTGAACATGATAACATGGGGCGCAAATATCAGGTTGTATTCCTGGTGTCGCCTGAAAAATTCCATTACCTCCAGGCCCATGCCCCCCCAGGATGAGACCGACTGATCAAAATGAGGGTTGTAAAGCACCACAGGGTTGTCATTATCGAAAAAGCGCCTTTCCCCTCTGTTCAGGCCCTGCACCACCTCAAACTTGGGATATCCAACCAATGCATAGTGGCCTTCTCTCAGATATCCCAGTGCATTCAGCCTGTCCACTATCTTCTGGCCGGGAAGCAGGACAAGATCACACAGCCTTAACCTCTTGTCAAAACCTGCAGCCCTGTCCCCGGCCCCGTGCCTGCAATGGATCAACAAGGATTTATCCAGGCCGAACCTGGTCTTAAGCTGTATAAAATTTCTCTCAGGGGCCACTATCATATCCATGCCCCTGAAAAATTCGAGATTGTGCCTGAGCACCACCTTCTTTCTCCCGAAAACCCACCTGGAAAGTACAGGATCAACCATCCTGTAGTACCATGGAACAGGCAGAAGCATGTACCTGCACCTGTGGCCGGGATAAAGACTTGATATCTGCATGGCAAATTCCATTACCGACTGGTCGGAGCAGGCAATAATACAGTCAAACCTGTCATACATCCTGGAAAGCTCAAAGGCATAGGGGGCTGCATGAGGCACCTGGTGAGCCAGGTAATGATTGAATAGAAAACAGACCGTTATCATTCTTCTATATCCCCGGAGCTGTGACCCTCTATCTGCAGGTATCTCGCCGGGCTCCTGTGATTACCGGCACTGGCACCAACTGAATCAAGATGATACAGGACGAAATTTTCAGACTTGCATACGGGCTTATATACAGGTTCCGTCCTGTTTCTCAGCAGCAGATAGTCCACATTGTAACTTCTCGCAATATCAAGCAAATCGTTTACTGATAGGTGATCATAATTTTTACCGCACATCTTCCTGCACCCTTTGCCCATGCAGGAATAGACATCATCACCACCACACAGCAGCTTCATGCGGTGAAACCACTCCCTGGCTATGCCGGGCATAAAAAACAACCCGTGTGACTTCCAGCTGGCAAAGACGCTGCGCCTGCTGTACAGCCTTATGCCCTGGATATCAGGCGGAGCCAGTATGAATGCATCTTCGCCGGTCTTTTCCTGGATACACTGGCATAACATGGGCACTTCTGTGCCGGGTATGTGGACCTGTATCCTGCCGATAATAAAAACCAGCACCATGGAAACCACGGCCGCTGCCCCGTAAAGAATGTTTCTCTGCCTGCTGCTGATATTGAAATGCAGCTTACGGTCCAGAAAGGCAACCAGCACGCAAAAAAATATGATCCTTATAAATATGTCTCCGCGGAACAGGTAGAGGCTTAACGCAACCGGCAAGGGATAGTAACTTGTGAACAGGATACCAACGGGAACCAGCAGTGAAAGGCCAATGGCCATGAAGGCGAGCATCTGAACCGGCCTGCTGTCCCTCATCTGGAAAAAGGCGATGTAACAGGTCAGGCCTATGCTGACCAGGAACCCTGCCACATGCTTGATCTTTGCGTATGATATGAGAAGGTGGTGAGGCACTCTGAATTTTACCATTGCCAGGAGCTCCCTGCCCCATGCCGGATCAAACCAGGGATAACCCCGATGGCTTCCCATCAGGAGATTTATAACAAAATAGGCCAGAAAGGTGGATGCAAAAGGCATAAACCATGAAATCAATCGGACAGATGGAGAGCCAGCCTGGAGGTACAGCCTGCCAGCGCGTTCCAACAGCCTGCCAGAGACATGACACATGGACAGGCCATCCTCATGCCTCGGATTAACAGGGATAAACATGGAATACAGTAAAGAAAAACTCATGCCGGCAAACAGGATAAGGCCAAGCTGCTGGTGAGCAATAAAGGAACAGGATGCCAACAGGGAAGCAGCAAGATAACGGCCCTGCAGAAAGAACCAGATGGAATAGAGACATAAAGGCAGCACGAAAAAATAGGGCACAAGGCGTTTGACCACGATCTGAAAATGGGAAACAGAAGGATATAACAGGGAAAAGAGCACAAACAGGGCCATGGCCAGTTCGGCGGATCCCTGCCTGACCCCTAGCAGCATCAGGATACGCCAGCAGGCAAGGAGAAGCATGTATGCAACAACGAAAAAGCAGGCAAGGTACAGGTATTCCACTGGCATGCCGATCTTGTATGCAAGGGAAAACAACACCACATGTATCCCTACCTTCAGATAGGGCGGAAATATGAGCTGGTTTGGAAAGTCAGTCTGGTAGAGCTCTGGATCAAGGAAATGCAGGGCTGAAGGCAGCTGTGAAACGTGGTCTCCCGTGCCGAACCTATATCCGCCAACTGCAATCAGCAGCACGGTGAACAGAAAAATCTTTATATAATCACTTCTGCGCATGGATGACAGCATAACACCAGTATGAGATCAGAACCACGAAATAGAAATTGATAACGGGCCAATATGCAGATATCCCTGTATAACTGCCTGTGGAAAACAGGCTGTGTCATCCACCCGGATAATCATGGCGCTTCTCAGCATGGCCACATACAACCCTCACTCCTTCATCCAGTTCCAGGCCGAGCTTATGCCTTGCACTTCCGCAGTTTACCGCTATTTCCAGCAGGTTGAAACTGTTGACAAGAAACCGCAACTGCCCGGGCGCTGCCTGACTGTAAGTGGACACAAAGGGGATGGGTTCATGGCTTCTGTCAGTCAGCATGACATGATATTCCCCTGGCCTGCAATGCAGATCATCTAATAAGGACGCCGGGATATTGGTAATAGCATTGCCAAAATGATCAAAGTAGACGATACATCCGAGGATTTCCTGCCGGACGATCTCAGGCTCAGGGAATCGCAGGATTACAGGCTTTTGCAGGGGAGTGCCCAGGCTGCCAGGCCTTGTCCCAAGGGAAAGCATGGCTGCAGCAGGGCCAAAGACATCCCTTGCGTGAAAAGTCATGCTCATCTCAGGTGTGTAACCGGCGGAGCCAGCAAGCCCTGATATGACTGTATTGTCTATGGCGATGCATGGGACATATCTCCCATTATCGAGTACGGCTGAAAAAATACCGTTATCAGGCCCCACGAACAGCCTGCCATTGTCCTGGACTATTATGCCAGCCCTTGAGCTTCCCACTCCGGGATCAACAACAGACAGAAAAATTGTGCCCGAAGGAAAGACATCCATGGAATATTTTAATACAAATGCTGCCTGCCTGACATCCTGGGATGAAATGGCATGAGTAATATCAATAACCCTTGCATGGGGATTAAGGGTAAAAATTACCCCCTTCACCATGGCAACATAGGGATCTGATATCCCAAAATCTGAAAGGAATGCTATGAGTGGAACCTGCACCTCAAAAATAGGCCTTGGTTTCTATGGGAACCTGACCATCATCCTGAAATTCATCCATGAGTCTATGCCACCAGGACGGAAGGCAAAATGCCGCCTGGTGAATCCTGGAATTGTAATACCTTCCCTGACCGGAATCTTTCGGCTCTGACAGGTCCAGATCATCTGCATTAGTGGCTGTGACAAAGGCTATCTCACCACCATACGTGGGCATTGGAGCAAGATAGACCTGTACCCTTGGCAACACGTCCTTAAACCTGTTCCTGATAAACGGCATTACCATGGGCATGGTAACAGGAAGTCCTGACTGGCGCACAATTACGCCTCTGTCTGACAAAACAGCGGCAAGTGCCTTATGAAACGGTGGCTCAAACAACACTATGGCAGGGCCGACAGGGTCAGTGGAATCCAGGATAATAAGGTCGAAAGTTTCTCCAGCCGCGGCGGCTGCCTCTACATACTCGGCCCCGTCACCTATTATCAGCTCCAGCCTATGATCCTTCCAGTTGCCGCATATCTCGGGCAGGTACTTCCTGCATCCGGTTAAGACGGCCTCGTCAAGCTCCACCTGTACGATCCTCCGGACGGAATCATATTTCTGCACCTCCCTGAGCACCCCGCCGTCAGCCCCGCCGATGATGAGCACCGACTCCACAGGAACATCACGCCCAAGGACAGGCACATGAACCATCATTTCATGGTATATGAATTCGTCACCCTGGGTTACCTGAACTATACCGTCAAGTATAAGGCCCTTCCCCCACTGATCATTTTCAAATATGACCATGTTCTGGAAAGACGTCCTCTGTTCGAAAAGGACTTCGATCTCGTAACCATGTATATATCCCGATCCGATTCTCTCAGACCACCAGTAGCCAGTCAAGTATCCTCCATATTCAACAGCTGTCCCCTTGCAAGTTCCATTACATGAAGGTCTTTAGGATTAAGCTTGAATTTTATTCTCTCCAGGGCATTGAAGGCATCTGCTTGATTTCTGGCAAATATATCTACAGCAGCATATCCCTTCTCAGGCCACGTATGCATCAATATATGGAGCACAGAGCTGGTAGCTGTAGCTGATACACCATAGGGATCAAATTGAAAGGTATTTACCCGGGTTTCTTCCATGGAATCCATCTGTAGGTGAGAAACTGTGTACTGAAGAATGCTGCTCACACTTTCAGCATCTGCAAGGGAAGAAAATGGGGCGTGCCACATCTCAACCAACAGATGGGTACCGAAGCCTTTGGAAACCGGGCTGTTAAGCAAATTTGAACTGTCAGTCGGGGAATTTTGAATATCTTTTTGCAAAAGTGGAGTAGCTAAAGCCATGGGCAGCCCCCCTTCAGGCACAAAAGCAGCATGACTTTCTGCCTGTAAATTTTAATCGAAAATCATACAAAACAATCCCTGGTTGACATTAACATTTTTTGATTTTCGTGCCACCAGGTTTGACGGACAATATGCATTTTATCAAACAAACATAATCCGAGAGGATATCCTTAACTTCTCAATAAGTCCGTGCAAATTCTCCTGTATCTGCTTACAGGGAAAAACAAACCCGCCTTTCTTTACCTTCCGTTTTCAACATCACATAAAAAGAAACGGCGAAAAATCTAAACATTTCATGACTTGCTTGTCAATAATCCCTTGTAAGGACATGGCAAAAAACGATTGAAAAAAGATATTGTGAAATTTATAATGTGTTCATCATGCCTTTTTCAAAGATCTCTGATCCAAACTCGTCCGGTCTTGCCGAGGCGATAACCATTGTCAAATGTCTGGCATGCCCTGGCCTTCTTCTGAATGGAGAAGGCCAGGCTGTCTATGCAAATGATAATTTTCTGCTGGAATTCAGCTGCCAGGATTCTCTCCAGAAAGCCGAGCACCTCGACGATATCCTTAAATGCCTGGAAAAGAAGGGCCTGACAGTAAAACAGCCCGGCGTGGAAACCAGCATGCCGAAAGACAGTGACAATGAAGTATATATCTTCAGATGTCTGCCTGTGCCATCTGCTGACAATGGAACCATCTGCATGTTCCTCAAGGAAGAGATTTTCTATGAAGACAGCCTCTCCATACCGGACATGAGGGATTTCCTGGAACATGCCAATGACCTCATACAGAGTGTGGGCCCGGATGGCCGGTTTCTATATGTCAACAATGCCTGGAAAAAGACTCTGGGCTATTCTGACAGAGACATCCAGAACATGACCTTTCAGGATATTCTTGCTGACAGCTGCACCAGCCATTGTGCCATCAGCTTCCAGAGGGTGCTTGCTGGCGAACGCCTAGAACATGTTGAAGTTGCATTCAAGGCAAAAGACGGCAGCATTATCCATGCCGAGGGCAGCTGTAACTGCCGGTTTCACAATGGCAAACCTGTCAGTACCCGCGGCATCTTCCGTGATGTCACTGCGCGCAAAAAGGCAGAGGAGGAACGGGCCAGGCTGAAAAAACGCCTTGAGAAGGCACAGCTCTTTGAAAGCCTTGGGCTTATGGCAGGCGGCATCGCTCATGACTACAACAATATCCTGATGATCATCATGGGCTTTTCAGAGCTGCTGCTTGCCAGTGGGCATAACTCTCCCAAAGTAACCGAATATGCCGAGAAAATCCATCAATCCGCCAGCAAGGCAGAGGCGCTTACCAGGCAGATGCTGAACTTTGCCGGTGCAGGACAGGCATATCTGGAGAAAAGAGACCTGTCCACGCTGGTGGCCGAGATGGAAGAAGAACTTCACCAGGCTGTATCTCCGGAAAGAAAGCTTTTCCTTGAACTCGAACAGGGCCTGCCTTCTGTGGAAATAGATGCTTCACAGTACAAACAGGCTGTCATGAACCTGGTTACCAATGCAGCAGAGGCAACAGAGCCTGGCTCAGGCACAATAACCGTCAGAACCGGTGTGATCGAGGCCGGAATGAACTTTTTCCAGGATGCTGTTCTGGACGACAGCCTTCCAGGCGGTACATACTGCTTCACGGAGGTCGAGGATAATGGTTCAGGTATGCCACCAGAAGTAAAAGAAAAGGCATTTGAGCCATTTTTTTCAACCAGGTTTCACGGCAGGGGGTTAGGGCTTGCATCCACCCTGGGCATGGTAAGGGGCCACCGCGGTGCAATAAAGCTGAAAAGCGCCCCTGGCAAGGGAACAACAGTCTCCATATTTTTTCCTGCCATCCGTGATGAATCAACAGAAAACAAGACAGCTCCCTGATGGCCGTCTTCTGATCGCAATAGAATACGTGCCATTGTGCCGGATCACCGCTATATTCTCCCATTATGGACAATGACAATATTCAGGTGCTGGCCAGGATTGAAAAGGCCCGTAGCCTGTATAACAAATTTTCTGCACGGATACTTGTGCTTCCCGGTTTCGATGCCCTTCTAAAGGGCTACAGAGAGGAAATAGAAAAAAGCCGGACAGTCATGTCAGACCTTGGCCTGCCGGCAATATGCACCAACTGTGCTGTCAGCATTCCAGGAGGAGGCTGCTGCGGGCCTGCGGTAGCCACATGGTATGATCCTGTAACCCTGTTCCTGAATATATTATTCCATGTGGAATTCCCCATGGAGCCCTATTATCCTGACTCCTGCCTGTTTCTCGGAAGGGACGGTTGCCTCCTGCTTGCCAGATATCATTTCTGCGTGAACTACCTGTGCAGCAGGATCACCGACCGTCTCTCCCCGGGAGAACTCCTGAGACTGACCTCCCAGTCAGGCAGGGAACTGTATGCTGCCTGGCGGCTTGAAGGCATGATTATATCATTTCTTAGAGACTGTCATGAAGAACAAAATTATCTTGGATAAGAATGTCACTTTCACGGCAAAAAAGTGAAAATAACGGTTGCCGCACCTACAGACCTTGAACTCCAGGCCATCCTCAGCACGGTGAAAAGACATGGCGCAGAGGCCCTTGTGTGTGGAATAGGCCCTGCCATGACTGCCCACGTCCTAACACGGCACCTTGCAGCTAAAAGAACGGATACCCTGCTGCTCTGCGGGCTTGGCGGCATATACCAGAACGAACCCGCCTGTGAACCACTGGTATTCCTTGCTGAAAGGGAGATCTTTGCTGACCTGGGAAGATGCGGTCAAGGCACATTTGCGCCCATAGAAATACCTGGCACGGATATTGTTACTTCATTTTCCATGTCTGAAAGGTGGCCACATGCCATCGCCAGGGAAATACTCCGTTCAGCCGATTTTGAAACTGCAGCAATGGCTACGGTCTCCTGTTCCAGCGCGGATATTAAACGAGCCATGCAGATACAGGATCGTTTTGAAGTAAAGATGGAAAACATGGAGGGGGCTGCTGCAGCCCTTGTGGCCGAAGCGTTTAAAATTCCGCTGTTTGAGCTTCGATCCGCAAGCAATACAGCCGGCATAGTGGACAAGTCCATGTGGTGCATCAATGAGGCACTGGCACTGCTACGCGCCGAGGTTGACAGATTTCTGGGCTTACTTTACAGATAGCAGGAATGGAAACTACGGAAATCTCCCTTGGCATATCACCCTGCCCGAATGATACCTTCATATTCTATCATCTACTTAACAGGCAGCGCCTGCCATTCCGTGTAAAGCTGACAATGGCAGACGTGGAGCAGCTGAACCAGATGGTCATCCGGGGCAAGATAGATGTGAGCAAGGTGTCCTTTGCCCTTGCTGCCAAGGTCCTGGACAGGTATTCGATACTGGACAGCGGCAGCGCTATTGGCAGAGGCTGCGGCCCGCTGATCCTGGCAAGGCAGAAGCTTTCCAGGCGGATGTTGCAGGATGCGGTTATAGCCATACCAGGAGAACACACCACGGCAGCCATGCTGTTGAACCTGTACCTTGGCACCAAGCCAAGGGGGAAATCCATGCTCTTTTCCGAGATTCCCCAGGCAATTGCTGCCGGCCACGTGGACGCGGGCTGCGTTATACACGAGACCAGGTTCACGTACAGGGATCTTGGCCTGGTATGTGTCCAGGATCTTGGAACCTGGTGGGAAGCAAAAACTGGCAAGCCCATTCCCCTTGGTGGTATTATTGCCAGCAGGGCCCTGCCTGCAGACCTCGTGGCCTGCATGGAAAGGGGCATAAGGGAGAGCATGGAATTTGCCGCAAGACATCCTGGTGAAGTCGCCGATTTTGTGAGCAGGCATGCCCAGGAGATCTCCTCCGAAGTCCAGGAGCAACACATAAAACTCTATGTGAACGAGTTCTCCCTGTCCCTTGGCTCAGAAGGCCGGGAGGCTATCCAGACCCTGTTCGATCTTGCAGAATCTCAAGGCCTTCTGGAACTTGGGCCAGGCTGGAACAAAAAGATATTTTTCCAGCATTGATACGGATAAACCACCTCCTCCATTGTGATAGACTTAAAACAAGACCTTTAACATTAGCGATAACAGATACGGGAATACAAACTAAGATGGGAAACAAGGCGGATATTATAAGCATGGTCATAGGAGCAGATCCTGTGGTACAGATGGTACTGGTATTGCTGCTTCTCATGTCGGTCCTGTGCTGGACCATAATACTCCTGAAGGCAAGGCTCTTCAGAAAGGCAAGTGCAGCCAACGACGAATTTGACTGTTTTTTTTCAGAGGCGGCCAGCCTCGCCCAGGTGGAAAGCAGGGCCAGGCGCATGAAAAATTCTCCAATGGCCCAGGTCTTTCTGTGCGCTTATGCTGATTACCAGAATCTCCAGGCAGACGTGAAAATAGACAACGTAAGGCTGGTTAGACAGGCCTGGATGGATGTATTGACAAGGAGCCTGGAAAAGGCGGTAAAATTAGAAATACAGGACATGGAAACAGCCATTCCACTGCTGGCTACAACAGGCAACTCTGCACCATTCATAGGACTTTTCGGAACTGTATGGGGCATAATGAGCAGTTTTCAGAACATAGGTCTCCAGGGGTCAGCAAGCCTTGCAACAGTTGCCCCTGGCATTTCAGAGGCACTGGTTGCAACTGCCGCAGGGCTTGCCGCCGCCATTCCGGCGGTCATTGCCTTTAACATGTTCATGAGCTCCATTGCCAGCATGGAAAAGGACCTCAATGCCTTTGGTGTGGATTTCATCAATATAGTGGAGCGGGAGCTGGTAAAACGTGAAACCGTACATAGGGGCAGCTCCGGCATGATGCACGGGATGAGGTAACTGCAATGGGTGGATCATCCTCTCCAAACGGTTGCAGGAGACTGCTTTCAGAGATAAACGTCACTCCCCTTGTTGACGTGATGCTGGTGCTGCTCATAATCTTCATGGTAACCGCCCCCATGATGACAAAGGGGATAGCAGTAAACCTTCCTGAAACCACCGCCAAGGCCCTGCCCCAGAAGCAGGACTACACGGAAGTGGTGGTAACAGCCAAGGGAGGTATATTCCTGAACAGCATCTCAATAGACGAACACGGTCTTGCTGAGAAACTGCGTGAAATCAATGCGAGGAACAAGATATCCCAAGTGCTTCTCAGGGCCGACGAGACTGTGCCGTACGGAAAGGTGGCCACGGTCATGGCTGCCATACGGGAGGCGGGAATAAACAACCTCGGGCTTGTCACTGCTCCGGAGAGCGTCAAAAAACCCTCCAGACCCCTGAAGAAATGATTGAAAACGGGCAAATCAGGAGATGGATGCCAGCCTTTCTGCTGGCCCTCTGTTTTCACGCCGCTCTTTTCACTGCCCTGTTCTTTTCACCAGACCTCTGGCATAAAAAGGTCAGAATGCCCCCTGTTTACCATGTTCGGCTGTTCGAGCCCCAGGCAGTGCAGCATTCATCTCCGGGGAAAACCAGGCACAAGGTCAAACCTGCTACGCAAAGACATACTTCCCGAAAGATTCAACACGCCAGGGTAGTCAAAAAGAAAAGGCCTGCAACAAGAAAAAATATTAAATCAGCAAAGGCCAAGGAGGCGGTAAAGCCCAAGACGCAGAAAAAGCATATCAAGAAAAACTCCAAGAAGGCCGTTTCCCTGAAACCTGAAAAGGCGAAAAAAAAGCAGGCCTCCAAGCC
>JALWYO010000073.1 GCA_026992735.1 Deltaproteobacteria bacterium | reverse complement strand
ATAATCTGCTGGCTCACTGCCTCTCCTGGATGGAAGGCCCTGTCCTGGCGCATGTAACAAAGATATGGAGCAACCAGGCCGATCCTCTCAACACCTGCCTGCCTTGCAACCCTGGCAGCCAGCATCAGCTCCACCAGCTTGGAATTGGGCCTGAACAGGCTCCTGCATACCAGCACGCGCCTGGGCAGGTCTACGGGGAGCCGCACCAGGCTCTCCCCGTCCGGGAATCCGTGGACATGAACTTCTGACGACTCCAGGCCAAGACTGCTTGCCAGCCTCAGTGCCTGTTCCCTGTACTCACTGAAGTATAAAAGCATGGATTCCATTGTCTCAAAATTCCTCCGGATTTGCCGGGATATCCTCCCTCCTGCCTATGGTGTACCCATTTCCCCTGCCAGCCATTTCAACGGCAAACCTGAAGTCCGCCTCAAACTCGGCATAGATCCGGTAAAGAACATCGCCTTTTTTCACGCTGTCCCCGAGTTTTTTAAAGAGGTCCACCCCTGCGCCCTTGTCCATCGGGGCACCTGCAAGCCTGGCGATCCGGTTGATGCGGTAGTTGTCTATCCCGGAAACACAGCCACTGCTGTCTGCTGTCACGTCAAAGGTCAGTTTCCCTGGAGGAGGCATCTCGGGCTTTCGTCCCTGGGCCTCTATGATTGCGTGCATCTTCGCAAGCGCCCTGCCTGACTCGAGGATCTCCCTGGCGAGCAGGTAGCCGGTCCCTCCCCTGACATCCGGATCAAACTCCAGTATCCTGCCGGCCAGCCTCAGGGCCTTGTGCCTCAGGTCTTCCGGTGCGTCTGGGCTGTTTTCCAGCACCTGCATCACGTCCCTGACCTCCAGCACCGGCCCCACCCCGCGCCCTATGGGCTGCCGGCCGTCTGTTATCATCACTTCCAGGTGCAGGCCTGTCCTGTCCCCCACGTACTCGAATATCTTTCTCAGGCCCAGGGCCTCCCGCATATGCCTCACCTTTGCAGTAGGCCCCAGGGGTATGTCCAGCAGGAGGTGGGTGGAGCCTGCCGCCAGCTTCTTTGACAGGATGGATGCAACCATCTGGCCCCTTGCATCGATCCCCAGAGGACGCTCCACCGCGATGAGTATGTCATCAACAGGTGCCAGGCGGGATGTGCCGCCCCATGCCAGGCAGCCTCTCTGCTTCCTGACTATCTGGTACAGCCTGTCAGGTTCTATGTTGACCTCTGCCAGCACCTCCATGGTATCAGCAGTACCGGCAGGAGATGTTATGGCCCTGCTGGAGGTCTTGGGGATCAGCATGCCGTGGGCCGCAACAATGGGAACCACCAGCATGGATGTCCTGTTGCCGGGAATGCCCCCGATGCAGTGCTTGTCCGCCACTATGGGCTCATCCCAGCGGAGCTTCTGGCCGGAGTCAGCCATTGCCTCCGTGTAGTACAGGGTCTCCCGCCTCTCCAGCCCGGTTTCAGCGCATGCCACGAGAAATGCCGCCATCTCCATCTTGGAATAGCGGTTTTCCACGATATCCCTCGTAATTGCATGGAACTCATCCTGCCCCAGCATTGCCCCGGCAATCTTGCGCCTGACTGCATCTATGGACGCCGGGGGTTCAGGGTGATCCACCCGGACGGCCGTGCCCTCCAGCAGGCCAAGCTGCATGAAGGCCTGTTCCGAGAGTCCAAGCTCCCCGGGAGCAACTATGCAGTCACCATCCACCACGTTCAGTACTGCAAGAATAACATGGTCATCTCCAGTGACCTTTATCTTGGAAAGGGCCTGGAACCCTGCCGCGCGGTAGATTCCACACTTCCTGTGCATGTAGGCCACGTTCTCCCTGTAGGTATCAATGGGAATCCGCTTGAGAATAAGCCTGCGCTTGTGATCTTCTTCCATCATCTCCCCCTCTATAACCGCTATTTTAACATTATTGTGCCAGACAGTTCCAGCAATATCCGCAATCTTATTGCCATCCTGAGAAAATTGCCTTGAATCCAGATTATACAGCTTAGAACTTCACCAAATCCTCTGTGTTGTCGGTGCATGATTACCATTTAAGAAATACTTTTCGAGATATTATCTTAAAAATAATATCTCGAAATTATAATAAAAAATTATTCCACTCCACGTTTGAAGCACGTAATCGGAGTTGAAATTTTCAAGTTATTTTATTATCAAACTTAATGGTCTAGTAAAAACTTCTACTCGGCAAACTAGCCGTTCCCAAAAGAATAATAAGGGAGGGAATATTTATATGATCAAAGCGAAAATCGTATCCACGGGCTTCTATCTGCCTCCCAAAATCCAGACAGCAGCAGAGCTGGCACCGCTTATAGGTCGCTCTGAAAAATGGATCCTCAGCCGCACTGGTGTAGCCGAACGACGAATCGCAGAAGAACCCATGGACGAGATGGCTGCAAAAGCAGCACGTAAAGCACTCCAAAACGGTCCACCTCCTGACTGCATAATCAATGCATCGGCCACACCGCTGCAATTCATTCCTGACAGCTCGGTATTTATCCAGGAAACATTAGGTTATAAAGGTATTCCTTCCTGGTCCATTCATTCCACCTGTCTTTCTTTTTTTGTCGCCCTGCATTCCGCTGCGTCGCTAATCGAAACTGGAACCTTCAAACGGATTCTCATCGTCTCAGCAGAGGCTGGCACGCCATTTCGGGATCTCGACGAGCCGGAAAGCGCATCGCTTTTCGGTGATGCGGCAGCAGCAGCCGTGATTGAACCCACACCGCCTGGAGAATCCAGTGGTATAATAGACTGGAATATGCAGACCTGGCCAGAGGGTGCTCATCTGACCGAATTTCCAGGTGGTGGCACGCGTTTCCCACCGAACGGCCCTGACACCACCCCCAAACACAATCTATTTCACATGAAAGGGGTAAAAATATACAAGATGGCAAGAGCGCTGATCGACAAAAATCTTTCTGGACTATATCAGCGCACCGGTCTATCATCACAGGATATAGATTGGCTTATTCTTCACCAAGCATCTGGCAAAGCCGTCCAAATGTCCCAGGCCTACGGGATTCCACCGGAAAAGACTATTAATATTGTTGCAAAAACAGGAAACACGATTGCTGCATCCATTCCACTGGTCCTTGCTACCGCTAACCACGAGGGCAAATTAAAACGTGGCGATCTTCTGTTGATGGGTGGAACTGGCGCCGGGCTTTCCATCGCTTTTTCCCTGATTCGCTGGTAGGCCAAGTCTGAAGCCGCCATGATTGGACGTCTATTCATCATGTGGATTACAGTGACTAAAACCTTTGGGAAGGTGCTGTCGCCCTCTGTAACTGTTATATGGATCCTGCTGGTGCGAATGCTGAATGCAATTGGCCTTTCGCTGGACCTGGTCTTCTTTCCAGCTCTCAGACGACAAAAAATCCAACGGCCAATCGTAATCATCGGATTGCCTCGAAGCGGAACAACATTTCTGCAGCGATTTCTCGTTGAGAACGGAGCAGGAACTGGCATGCGCCTTTGGAAAATGCTATTCCCATCCCTCGTACTCCAAACTATTTTAAAACCATTTCTTCCACTTCTTGAACAGCTTAGCCCAACAAAACACCATGCAGCTGTAGCCCACAAAACCGGCCTTATGTCTGTTGAAACCGACGATCCTGCCTTGCTTTTCAGGTATTTCGACGGTTTTTTTGTATATGGATTTTTTCTGGCATGGGCAGAAAATGACATGAAAGACCAGTTCGACCCAAATCAGCGCGATACCTCCGCTCGTGATTTTCGTTACCTGGAAGAGATATGGAAACGCAACCTCGTTGGGGAACATGCCGAACGAGAAATTGCCAAAATGTTCTCGCTGTTGCCGCGTATTCCACAATTTCTGAATGCCTTTCCTGATGCTCGGATCCTTTATCTCGTCCGCGATCCTACATCTACCATTCCATCAGTCATGAGCCTTCTAACAGGAGTGCTGAACAAAAAATTTGGATTCTGGAAACTGGACAAAACCCTGCGCACACGCTATATCGAACGGCTTTATAATGGCCTTCTGGATCTGAGCCTGCGTTTCCACAAAGATTATACTACAGGGATGATCCCTTCAGACCATCTCTTGATTATTCCCTACGATCAGCTAATGCAAGAATTCGAGACCGTAATGGATAACATCTCTAAATTCGCAGACATTCCACTTTCGGACAGATGGCTCAAAACCGTAAGGGACACTGCTGAGCAACAGCGGGCATATAAAAGCAGACATCAATATAGCCTATCAAAATTCGGTCTCACTAAAGCCAGAATTCAACGGGATTTTGCACCTATCTATGAAACATTTCTATAAAAAACAATTTTAAAAGATATCCGCAATCTCA
Source organism: Deltaproteobacteria bacterium (assembly GCA_026992735.1). Classification (GTDB taxonomy): domain Bacteria; phylum Desulfobacterota; class Dissulfuribacteria; order Dissulfuribacterales; family QOAL01; genus QOAL01. Next base: position 12,355 of record JALWYO010000073.1, on the reverse strand, counting down.
TTGCCATCCTGAGAAAATTGCCTTGAAACTTCCCGGCTGTTTTATTATCAACATTATTAGCTTTTATTAGTTTCAACAGCACGGTATGTGCTGCCTGTTTTTTCCAGGCTGGCACTATACATCGGCATATAGACGGCACAATTCTCTCGCATATCATAAATAAAACAAAAATGCCTGTCAGGAGCAAAAATGGCGCACAGGATTGAAGTAAGCTTGAAACCAAACCTCAAAGATGCCCTGGGGCTCAAGACCCTGAAAAGGGCTAGGGAAGACCTGGGGCTTGACATCGCTGATATCAGGACCATAAAGACCTATCTCATAGATGCCGACATCAGCATGGAACAACTGAAGGCTGCTGCAAGAGGGCCGTGCTCGGACCCTGTTACCCAGCAGTTTTCCATTGACAGTCCCATGGCATTGCAGCTTGCCCGCGAGACTGGCAAGGGCTGGGACTGGATCATAGAGGTAGGTTTCAGGCCTGGGGTTACCGACAACGAGGGCAAGACCGCCAGGGAGGCACTGGAACTGCTGATAGAAAGAAGGCTTCATGAAGATGAAGGGGTCTATACGGCAACACTGTACCTGGTACAGGGAGACATTGACCAGCCCCAGGCAGAACGGCTGACCACTGGCCTGCTTGCAAACGAGCTCATACAGCGCACAGTGATATGCCCATTTGAAAAGCTGGAGTCCATGTTTTCCTCCCAGGGCAGCCCATTTTACTTTGTGCCCAGGGTAAGGGAGAAGTCAGCGATAGAAATCCTGGAATTCGACCTCTCGGCCATGGACGACGACCAGCTCCTGGCGCTTTCCAGGGAAAGGGTCCTGGTACTGAACCTCAACGAGATGAAGTGCCTTCAAGACCACCTTAAACGCCAGGAAATACTCCGGGAGAGACAGGCGGTGGGCCTTGGATCAAGCTACACGGACTGCGAGCTGGAAGCGCTTGCCCAGACATGGTCCGAGCACTGCAAGCACAAGATATTCAATGCAAGGATCTCCTACACCACGCCGGAAGGTAAACGCGAGATAAACAGTCTTTTTGATACTTATATCAAGGGAGCAACCAGTTCCATTCGGAAGGAACTGGGTGATGATGACTGGTGCCTGTCTGTCTTCAAGGACAACGCCGGGGTGGTAAGGTTCAACGATGAGCTCAATATCGCCTTCAAGGTGGAGACCCACAACAGCCCTTCAGCCCTGGACCCTTACGGCGGCGCACTTACAGGCATCGTGGGCGTCAACAGGGACCCGTTTGGGACAGGGCTTGGCGCCAGGCTCGTATTCAATACCGACGTGTTCTGCTTCGGCCCTCCTGACTATGACAAGCCCCTGCCAAAGGGGCTCCTGCATCCCAAGAGAATATTCGAAGGGGTCAGGGAGGGAGTTGAGCACGGCGGCAACCAGAGTGGCATCCCCACTGTCAACGGCTCCATTCTGTTCGATGAACGCTACCTCGGCAAGCCCCTGGTGTTCTGCGGCACAGGCGGTGTCATGCCCAACGAGATAAACGGCAGGCCGGCATGGGAGAAAAAGGCCATGCCTGGAGACGCCATAGTGATGTGTGGCGGAAGGATCGGCAAGGACGGCATTCACGGCGCAACCTTCAGTTCAGAGGAGCTGCACGAGGGCTCCCCGGCCACCGCGGTTCAGATCGGTGACCCGATCACCCAGAAGAAGATGACGGATTTCCTGCTGCGGGCCAGGGACATGGGCCTCTACAACTCCATTACGGACAATGGCGCAGGCGGCCTCTCTTCCTCGGTAGGAGAGATGGCCCTGGAATCAGGGGGCTTTGAACTCCACCTGGACAGGGCTCCCCTGAAATACGAGGGCCTGCAGCCCTGGGAGATCCTGGTGTCTGAGGCACAGGAACGCATGACAGTTGCAGTTCCCCAGGACAAGCTGGCACAGTTCATGGAGCTTTCGAAAAAGATGGGCGTGGAATCCACGGTACTGGGAACATTTACCGACTCTGGCAAGTACCACTGTGTCTATGACGGCAAGACTGTGGCCTACCTGGACATGGACTTCGTGCACGACGGCGTGCCCCAGCTCGAACTGGAGGCAGTATGGCAGCCCCCTGAATTCGAAGAACCATCGTTCCAGCAGCCCAATGATCTGGGCTCAGAGCTGCAGAGGCTTCTCTCCTGTTTTGACGTGTGCAGCAAGGAATACGTGGTCAGGCAGTACGACCACGAGGTCCAGGGCGGCAGCGTGGTAAAACCCCTTACAGGGGCCATGAACGACGGCCCAAGCGATGCAGCGGTCCTGCGGCCGGACCTGGACAGGTACGAGGGGCTCGTGATCTCACACGGCATATACCCAAGGTACAGCGACATCGATACCTACCACATGGTATGCGCCGCAGTGGACGAGGCGGTCAGGAATGCCATCTCCGTAGGCGCTGCGTTCCATGGCATGTCAGGGCTGGACAACTTCTGCTGGTGTGACCCGGTGCAGTCTGAAAAGACGCCTGACGGACACTACAAGCTGGCACAGCTCATCAGGGCCAACGAGGCCATCTACGACATCTGCACCGCGTACCGCATTCCATGCATCTCAGGCAAGGACAGCATGAAAAACGACGCCACAATAGGCGGTGTCAAGATATCCATACCCCCTACCCTGCTCTTCTCCCTTATATCCAGGATAGATGATATCAGGCATGCAGTTACAATGGATGTAAAGAGACCGGGAGACCTGGTCTATGTCGTAGGCACCACGCATCCAGAGCTCGGGGCATCCGAGTACCTGCGTGCCAGGGGATTCATTGGAAATTCCATCCCAAGAGTCAGGATAGAGGAGGCGGCAGAGCGTTACAGGAGACTGAGCCAGGCAATGGCCAAGGGGCTGGTGGCGTCCTGTCACGACTGCTCTGACGGAGGCCTGGGTGTATGCCTTGCAGAAAAGGCATTTTCGGGCAATCTCGGCATGTCGATAGACCTGGATGCAGTGCCATCGGAAGGCGTTGACAGGCTGGACACCCTGCTGTTCAGCGAGAGCCAGAGCAGGTTCGTAATCACCGTGACCCCGGAACACAAGGACACCATCGAGCAGGGGCTTTCGGGCACAAGCTTTGCGTTGGTGGGAGAGGTAACCAGCCAGCCCGAGATCTCCATGACAGCAAACGGCCGCATAATACTGCGGGAATCCATACAAGATCTCAAAGAAGCATGGCAAAAACCCCTGAGGTGGTAAGCGAAGAGACGCAGGCCATCATAGAGGAGGAGGCTTTCCTGATCCTGCACTCGGGTGAGACTCCTGAGATAGCATATCACAGCTCCCTGTACTATCTGTTCGAGGACGTGGATGGTCCCGGCATAGAACCGGGCAGTATCGATCTCAAGCCCTTGAAAAAGGCCGTCTTCGAAAGATACAGGAAAATACTGCTCAGGGACATGAACCCGGCCTACAGGGACAAGAGCATATACAGGGGACTTGCCAGGAGCATAGCAAACTGGGAGAGGCTCAAGACATTTTGTACCAGGGAAGGTTTTGGCATCGAAGATGCGAGATCAGAGGCCGGGGAACATCTCCTGAAATTCCTGGAAAACGAAAAGGATGAGGTGTCCTCTGGCATAAGAAAGGATTCATCCATAAACTGTTCGTGGCCGGAGCTCGTGAAGTTTGCAAGGGAACTCGGCATCAACCAGGAAGATCTGCCTGAAGGACTGGAAGACCTGTGCATCAGGAACTGAAGGACAGCATTACAGAAAAAACAAATGATTGCGGCAGGGGCAAAATAGCGGCAATAGTAGCCTTTTCCATGGCCGCCCTCATCCTGCTGGGCGGTCTCAGGTTGCTGCTGCCGTTCTTCGAACCCATCTGCTGGGCAATCATACTGGCACTGTTCTTCCACCCGGTCTATGCCAGGCTGACGCATCTGCTTCGAGGCATGTCCGGCCTCGCTGCCCTGATTATGTGCATCCTTATAATCACCTTCATCATCATACCAGTGTTTGTTCTCATCACCAGCCTGACATCAGAGGCGCTCAGGGTATATGCCTACAGCCTGGCCCACATCCAGGCAGGAGATTTCACTATACTGCCTGACGCACATGTGCATCCCATGCTGCACAAGGCCGTTGTCCAGATACTCAAAACGTTCAAGCTCTACGGATCAGATCTCAAGAACACCCTCATGGAACTGGCCAGCAACATGGGAGAATATTTCCTGAGACAGGGAACCATCGTGTTCAGGAATATTGCCGCTATCATATTTAAAGCTGCATTGATGCTGGTAATCCTCTTCTATCTCTTCACTGACGGCAAAAACATGCTGGCATCTTTCAAAAGACTCCTGCCCCTGAGCAATACCACGGTGTCCAGCTTCATGAAGCTGACCACTGACGTACTGTCTGCCACGCTCTACGGAAACATGCTCACAGGAATCATACAGGCCGGGCTGGGCATCTTCATCTTCTGGGCACTGGACTTCTCTGCACCGCTCCTCTGGGGCATTGTGCTTGGCCTTGGCACGTTCATACCCATGATAGGAACCGCCATTGTCTGGCTGCCTGCAAGTATTTACCTTTTCTTTACCGGGGATATCCTGAAAGGTGCCATCCTGTTGTCCTTCAGCCTCCTGATAATAAGCCAGATAGATTACTTTCTCAGGCCATATCTCATCAGCGGAAGGACCGAGCTGCACAACCTGTTCCTGTTCCTGGGCATACTGGGAGGAATAAACATGTTCGGTCTCCTGGGACTGATACTCGGTCCCATGATAATAGCGCTCTGCGTCTCAATCCTGGAGATATACCGGATGAATCTCATGGAGAGGGAAATTTAAAGATGGCCCTGCAAGCATCATACTTGCACCTTCTCAACTCGGGAAAACTGGAAGAAAGAGTCAAGCAGGCACGAGAATCCCTGTCAAACTGCCGCATCTGCCCGCACCAGTGCGGAGTCAACAGGCTTGAAGATGAACGGGGATTCTGCCGGACCGGGGCCCGGGCCATTGTATCAGGCCACGGGCCGCATTTTGGGGAAGAACCGCCTATCTCCGGCACAAGAGGTTCCGGCACTGTATTCTTCTCGGGATGCAATATGCGTTGTATCTATTGCCAGAATTATGAGGTAAGTCAGGAAATGGAAGGACATGAGGTTACACCTGAATTCCTGGCATTTTTCCTTCTGGCACTTCAGGAACAGGGCTGCCACAACATAAATCTCGTAACCCCTTCTCATGTTGTTCCTCAATTCCTGGAAGGCCTGCTCTTGGCTGCCAGAGAGGGCCTGCATCTGCCCGTAGTCTATAACAGTGGCGGGTACGACGGCATCACAACACTCAGGCTTTTGGATGGTATCATTGACATATACATGCCGGACATAAAATATTCCGACAACCGGACAGGGCTTGAGCTTTCCGGGGTAAAATCATATTGGACAGCGGCAAAAAATGCTCTGCTTGAAATGTACAGGCAGGTAGGCAATCTGCAGCTTGACAGCAATGGCGTGGCCTGCAAAGGTCTGCTGATAAGACACCTCGTACTTCCAGGCGGCCTGAGCGGCACCAGGAAAGTCATGAAATTCATAGCAACAGAAATATCCCGTGATGCAGTGATAAATATAATGGACCAGTACCGGCCGTGCGGCAGGGCTTCAGAGCACCCTCCTCTGGACAGAAGACTTCGGCCAGAGGAATTCAAGCAGGCCATTGAATGGGCAAAACAAGCTGGTCTCACAAGGATCATGCCGTTATGGCAAAAAGATCAGCCTGTCTCCCAGTGACACAGCTCATCTGTTGTATGCCGATGTTGCATTACATCACCTTTAATCTTATCCATATCATATCTGCATACACTTCACAGAAGCACAAGCCAGCCTTGGTAAGCAAATGACAGAAACTGCAATTCAGTGAACTTTTACAAAATATACAGGGAAAACGGTAAAGACAAAATATAGAATCATGGACAAAAAAAACAGGAATAACGGCAACAGCACCATGGAACAGGCCTTGCAAAATCCCAAGCTGAAGGACCAGTACATGAGGGAAATGGAGCGGGTCTTTATGGGCCCCAAGGGCAGTGATAAGCATGACCTGGATCTTCAAAAACTGCACGAAGCCTATGGTTCCGCAAGCTTTGAAAAAAAGGCTGCAAAATACATAAAAAAATACGGATTACCCGATGACTGGGGCATTCTGCTGCTGATGCTGGACATGAAAAAGGGCAAGGAACTCATAGTAGAGGTAATGGAAAAACTTGTGGAACTATCACGCCACAAAACCAGGCTGGAGCAAAAAGGCCTGAAAAGCAAGCTGCGCACCCTTAGCATGGTCTCCAGGGATCCTGTTGTTGCAGAAACAGCAGAGAGCCTGATAGAAGAGATATGAATGACCGCAAAACGGACACCTCTGGTATTGGCTGGCAACCTTCCGTAGATGAATACATGTCTTTCATTAGCGTGGAGAAGGGCCTTTCTGCCACCACTCTTGAAGCATACAGCAGCGACCTCCTTGAGTTCATGGACTTTGCAATAAAAAATGGATTGAACTCGCCAACAGATGTGGCTACAAGCCACGTGATGGCATGGCTGAAGATTCTCAAGGAAAACGGGATATCGGCCAGGAGTGCCACCAGGAAACTCTCTTCTCTCAGGGGATTTTTCAGGTACCTTGTACTGGAAGGCATTATCAGTGCGTCCCCAACCTCTGTTATAAGCAATCCCAGGACAGGGAGGCCGCTTCCAACTGTCCTGAACGTCCAGGAAGTGGAGCGGCTTATTACCCAGCCTCAGGGCCCGTCTCCCCTTGGCATAAGGGACAGGGCCATCCTGGAATGCCTGTATTCCTGCGGATTAAGGGCCAGCGAGGCGGTAAATCTCCTCATGAACCAGATAGATCTCAGGTCAGGATTTATCAGGATTGTGGGCAAGGGGAACAAGGAACGAATAGTGCCGCTTGGCGAGGAAGCAGCTCTCTGGCTGGAGAAATACATAAAAACAGGAAGGCCCAGGCTCCTTAATAAGCGCAATAGCCATTACTGCTTTATCGGCAAGACAGGCAGACCCATATCCAGGCAAAGGCTCTGGCAGATAATAAAACACTATGCAATAAAGGCCGGCATAACCAGAGATGTCTATCCCCATGTCCTGCGCCATTCCTTTGCCACGCACCTGCTTGAAGGTGGGGCAGATCTGAGAGCCGTGCAAATGCTTCTAGGCCACAGCGACATCAGCACTACGCAGGTCTATACACACCTGGACATGAGCCATCTCAGACGGGTGCACCGGCAGTTTCATCCAAGGCCGTAAAATTGAACAGCAAACAAAAAACAAACCTGCTCAGCCAGGAACTAAGGCAGCTGTTTATGCCTGTAATAAGGGACAGGGGCCGGAAATACGCCAGGACAGGCAGGGTACGCATAACCAGCATGGACAAAACTGAAATCCGGGCAGTTGTCAAGGGAACCAGCGCCTATAAAGTGGCCATACGCCTGAAAGACTTTGAGAGAGGACAGGTAAAGATAAGCTGCACCTGCCCGTTTTTCAGGCAGGGGATACCCTGTAAGCACATCTGGGCAACCATATGTGCTACTGACATGATGACTTCCCTGCTGCATGACCTTCCAGAGCCTGATGAAAAGAAGCCCATGCCAGCGGAACGGATATTTCAGGAAGATCTCTGGGAAATTGACAGAAGGGCACCCTGGAAACCGCTCCAGGACTTCATGCTCATGTACAGGCTTAGTCTGAAGGATGGGAATCCCAGTGTGAACGTGGTGGAGCAATATATAAGGAAGGATGGCGGGCTGGGGCGCACAAGAAAACCCTCAACTGCTATCATGGAAAATCCGCACCTCCCCAGCCAGGACAAGCTATTACTGCCCTTTCTTAAAGATGTGGCTGAAAAAGACAACTTCTTTGCAGGTCTTGCAAGATTTTCAGGAAATTTTTCCCTGGGATCAGTAAATCTCAGCCCGGAGGAAGCGGGTGTTGCCCTGCCACTGCTGGCAGAGACCGGCAGGTGCACGATGGTCATAGAAGATGACCATACTGAACCGCGCATCATAAGATCTGCACATGAAACTGCAGCTGCCATTGAGATTCAGGCGGAACGCTCAGGGAAAAAACTGGTAAGGCTGGAGCCTCGTATCATTCTGCCGGGCCAGGAGCCCTGTCATTTGCCTGTCCGTGATGTGATTCTGGTAAATTCCAAACCGCTATATTTCATACACGAGGGAATGCTTTACCGCCTGGACGGCCCTACTTTCAAATGGCTGCGGCAGGTGCAGGAAAACGGACTGGCAGAGATCCGGCACAATGACCTGCCAAAACTGGTAAAAAAGGCGTCCAGCATGCAAAAGGGAGACATGCTGAAACTCCACGAAGAACTTTCCCCTGAAAAGATCAAGGGCATCAAGCCCCAACTGTGCCTCACCCTCGAAATAAAGGATCATGACATCATCGCCTGGCCATCCATGAGATATATGGATCATGGCGTGAGTCCTCACCATAAGGAACCTGTCATATATGACTATGATGAATGGAAGGCCATTCAAAGAGACATGCATGAGGAACAACGTCTCCTGGATATGTTGCACAATTCCGGTTTCGAATACGATAGCCTGGAAGAATGCCTACACCTTCCCGTGGAAAAAGCCGCAAAAGTCCTGGAAGATATGGAACATCAGGGAGTAATACTGGAGGCTAGGGACAAGAAACGCTTCATCACCGGATCAATAAAGACCTTTACCATCATATCAGGCATAGACTGGTTCGACATGAAGGCAGATGTTTCATTCGGAGGGGAAACAGTTCCACTGCCACGCATTGTCAAGGCCTACCTCAGGGGCAAGAGAACCATCAGGCTCGGTGCAGGTAAAGAAGGCCTGCTGCCGCTGGAATGGCTGGAAAGGCATCGCGAAAAACTGGAATTCTCGCAATCTGCTACACAATCAGGGGACAAAGAAACCATGAGGTTTCCTGTCTCCCAAGCCCTCCTGATAGACCAGATGCTCTCTGAAGCAAAAGAAGTCCGGGCAGACAAACAATTCAAGGCAATTTCTGACAAGATAAGGGCATTTTCAGGCATAAAGCCATCAGATGAGCCACCCGGGTTTCAGGGCAGGCTGCGCGGTTATCAGAAAGAGGCCCTGGGATGGTTCCAGTTTCTTAGAGAACTTGGCCTGGGAGGCATTCTGGCAGATGACATGGGGCTTGGCAAGACCGTGCAGGTACTTGCCTGCCTCCAACAACAGAAAGTAAATGGGGGCAAAACGCCGTCCCTGATAGTAGTGCCCACTTCGCTGGTGTTCAACTGGCAGGCAGAAGCTGCAAAATTTACCCCGGAACTCCGCATAGCCACCTACCTTGGCCCTGGCAGGCATGGCACCCTTGACGAATGCATAAAGGCAGACATCGTGCTAACCACCTATGGCATCATGCGCAGGGACATCAGCCAGATAAGAATGGTGGAATTCGATTACGCGGTTCTGGACGAAAGCCAGGCAATCAAGAACCCTGAATCTGTCACATCCAGGGCGGTGAGGCTCATCAATGCCAAGCACAAATTGTGCCTCACGGGCACACCCCTGGAAAATCATATAGGGGAGCTGTGGTCACAGATGGAATTTCTCAATCCGGGCATGCTTGGCAGCAAAGACAGGTACATGAGGAGATATGCCAAGCCACTTACACAGGGAGACAGGGACGTGCTCTCTATACTCAGGCAGATGGTGAAACCGTTTATATTGAGACGCGCCAAGGAAGAGGTGGCAAGCGAACTTCCAGAAAAACAGGAAACCATTGTCAGGTGCACCATGACGCCTGAGCAGGAAACCCTGTATGCCAGGCTCAGGGACCACTACCGGGCCACCATCATGAAGACAGTGGCAGACAAAGGGATCAAGAGGTCCAAGATAAAGGTGCTGGAAGGATTGCTCAGGCTTCGCCAGGCTGCCAACCATCCTGCCCTCATAGGGATGGACGACATCGATTCCGGAAAATTTCTACAGCTCATCGAGCTTATAGAAGAGACCGTTGCCGGAGGACACAAGGCCCTTGTATTCTCCCAGTTCACCCGTATGCTTGGACTGATAAAGAGACGCCTGCAGGAAAAGGGCCTGACATTTGAATACCTGGATGGCAGGACACCACAGGCCAGGAGAAGTGAACGGGTTGCCAACTTCCAGCAAAATCCTGATATCCAGCTCTTCCTGATAAGCCTTCGTGCTGGAGGGCTGGGCCTCAACCTTACTGCAGCGGACTACGTCTTCATAGTGGACCCCTGGTGGAACCCTGCAGTAGAGTTACAGGCCGTAGACAGGACACACCGCATAGGCCAGACCAGAAAGGTTGTCATATACCGGCTCATCTCCAGGGATTCTGTAGAAGAAAAAGTCCTTAAACTCCAGAAGAAAAAACAGGAAATCGTCAGCTCCATATTGAGCGGCAGCAGAAACATGCTCGCCAACCTGTCTGCCAAGGACCTGGAGGTACTGTTCTCTTAGATGTCAAGGTTGAAGGTCTACCTCGACACCATGGCAGGATGCCAGGATAGCAAAGGTATGGCATCTGCAGGGGATTGCCAGCGCAAAATACTCAGGGAGATCATCTCCTGTTTCCTTCCCTCCAGCCTGTCTGGCAAACACTGCCTGGTCAAGCCAAACCTCCTGAAGGCAGGAGAACCACTGTGTGTAACCTCTCCTGAAATCATACTGGAAACCGCCATCCTGCTGAAGGAGCTGGGCGCCAGGGTTACAGTGGCGGATTCCCCGGCCTTCGGGACAGCGGAAAAGGTCCTGACATCCCTCGGGATTCTCAACGATCTGAAAAGGCTCGGGATCGTTACCCGTTCCCTTGGAATACCTGAGAAGACCCTGCTGCCCTGCGGCCTGCGCATAGGAATATCGCGTCTTGCCCTGGAAGCAGACATGACAATAAACATTCCAAGACTCAAGGTACATTGCCAGATGGGCATGACTGCAGCAGTGAAGAACTGTTTCGGAACAGTGACGGGGTTCAGGAAGGCCCTGACCCACAGCCTGTATGGGCACAGGCCCGAACTGTTTACGCAGATCATATTGGAGATATGCCAGCTCATCCACCCATGCCTGAACATCGTTGACGCAACCACCATGATGCATGTCACAGGCCCCACAGGCGGCATTCCATGCCACCTTGACATCATAGGGGCATCAGATTCGGCAGTAGCCGTGGATACCGCCTTTTACACCCTGCTGGGGCTCAAGCCTGAGCGCATTCCCCTCTGGCAGGCAGCCACAAAGGCAAGACTGCCCGGGTCCATTGAAGGGGAACTTGAATTCGTAAAGGATATCCCAATAATGCCAGGGATTCAGGAAAAGGTTGTCATCCCGGAAAGATTGGAGCCCATAGTCTTCAACCCATACAGGTACATAAAGGGCAGGTTAAAATCTCTATTTCACAGGCTTGTTTAGGCAGAAAGGGTCTAGGCTCCCTGGTCAGCCCAGTAGAATCTCAGAATATTCTCTCTGGGCTTTGCCTCTTTGATCCGAACTTCTATCTCCTGGTCCTGCCTGATTTCCATGCCCGGCGGCACAGGCAGATCAAAAGTAGTGAGAGTATCCTGCAGGACAGCTGTCAGCCTCCTGTTTCCTGCCTCTATTACCCATGCCTTCAGGGTTTCATGCTTTCTCGCTGCAAAATACTTTATAAGCCAGTAGCGCACGGTTCCCTGGTTTACCCGTGCTGCAGTGGCAAGCCCTTCCTTGAGAACCGGGAGCATCGATTCAACATCCTCCCTTGAATGAAGAGGCTTGCCGGTCATGAGAAAAGACGTCAGCTGCTGCTGAACAATGAGATCCAGTGCACGCCTCAACGGAGAGGTAGCAGTGGTATAGGCGGAAAGGCCGAGACCGGAATGAGGCTCAGGTTCCATACCCAGGTAGCCCCTGCTGATGAGACGCCGCTGCCTGACATTGGGAAGAAGCGAGGTCTCCGTACCGTTTATGATATGATCTCTGGGCGGAGGCTGGCTCCGAAACAGGCCGGGGATATTGTTTTTTCTCAGGAAATCAGCAGCTACCTGGTTTGCCAGGATCATGGATTCTGCGATCAGGAACCTGGCCGGCCCTGGAGTGACCAGGTTCACGAATACCTGGCCCTGATCATCCACTGATATGTTGAGTTCTGGAATCGGCAAGGGCAGCGCACCTTGAGATATGCGGTATTTTAACCTTGACCTGCATATCTTGTGGAGATCCTGCCAGCGTTCAGGCAGGTCAATGGCTGCATCAACGTCTTGGTAGCTGAGTCTCTTCTTAACCCTTATCACGCTGGGGATAATCTGCGTCGCCTGTATCTGGCCGCTGTTGTCCACTGTCACCACGAAAGACAGGGCCCTCCTGAGCTCGCACTGGCAAAGGCT
>JALWYO010000072.1 GCA_026992735.1 Deltaproteobacteria bacterium | reverse complement strand
TGGAAAAACACCAATGCAAACCTTCCTTGATTCATTGTCATTGGCAAAAGAGAAAATGCTAGATTGCACCAGACAGACAAATTTGCCCCAATGTAACCAAGTGTCAGATTAAGTCTAGTTCAGTACACATGGTGGGTGTCATGGCGTTCTGACAGACGAGCCGCGCCCTGCTAACGTGGTAGCTGCCACTGACGTGCAACTGTGGCGGTTGGCCAGGGACTGCTTCACATTGCTGGCAGAAGAACAGTCCGAGCTCAGAAAACTCTTTACATCTCTGGTATGTGAAAGGCTTGAATCAGATGGTCTCCTGGCCGACTTGGCTATAGGCAAGTACATGATAGATCACAAGATAGGCCAGGGCGCCTGGGCAATTGTCTACAAAGGTCACCATATGAGTCTCGGCAGGGATGTTGCCATTAAACTTCTCCATCATGAGATGGCGATGGACCCGGATTTCCGCGAGCGGTTCCTTGATGAAGCCAAAATCATTGCAAAAATGCAGTATAGAAACATCATCAATCTCTATGATGTTGAAAACAGGTTCAACATGCTGTTTCTCATAATGGAGTTTCTCGAAGGACTGCCCCTTGACACGATTCTGAAGAAAAAAGGCAGGTTCCACGTGAGGGAGCTGGTGGATATCCTTATACAGGTATGCAGAGGTCTCTCATACACCCATGCACGCGGAATCGTGCACCAGGACATCAAGCCTGATAACCTTTTTATGGTTAAAAGTGGGCTGATCAAGATACTGGATTTTGGCCTGGCCTGTCCGTTTGGAAGCGAACACATCGAAATGGAAGGCACCCTGCAGTACATGTCTCCGGAGCAGATCGAATCCTTTCCTGTTGACGCAAGGACTGATCTTTACGGGCTGGGCATAACGGCCTTCCAGCTTTTGACCGGCCGTTTGCCTTATCCTGATGATGATCTGGCGGCATTGAGAGAAATGCATCTCAACAAGGACATCCCTGATCCAAGAGAATTTATAAAGGAAACCCCGCCTGTACTTGCAGAATTCATAATGACCTGCTGCCGCAGAAATCCAGATGAGCGGTATCCCGATGTTGATACGGCACTTAAGGTCCTTCTGCACTTTTATGGCAAGGACGAACAGGTTACAAGAAAGAACCTGCCGGACAATATGGTTTCGCTTTACCTGTTCCATGATGACGAGCAGAGAGAGGAAGTCACTCAACTCCTTGAAGAATTTGTGGGCAAGGTTCGCAGCCGGGGTATAGGGTTTAAACTGGCGGAATTCAGCCTGGAGGATCAAAATAAGATCTTTTTAGACCTTAATCAACAATAAAGACAGCTGACCGCATCCTGGAGCCTTTGCGGGAGGTTTGACATCTATAGAACTGGAAATTAAACTCCTGCACATGTTGATAACAGATATGACCATGCAGGAATTCGAGGCCGGTCTTGCCATTTCCAGGACTGTTATTGTGCCATTCGGATCAATTGAGGAACACGGCAGCCACCTGCCCCTTGGCACAGACACATTCCATGCCTATGAGCTTGCAAAGTTAACGGCCACGCTTACCAAGGTGTTTGTTATGCCGCCGGTATGGTATGGTCTGTGCCGCAGCACAAGCCAGCATCCAGGGACCATTGGCATAGCCTCACCAGCGCTCAGGGAACTGGTAATGTCAATGTGCCGCTCCATGTATGCACAGGGGCTTAGGCAATTCGTGCTTATCTCCGGACACGCAGGCGGAACACACATGGCAACCATCCTGGACTCTGCCGACAATCTTATTGAGGAGCTTCCTGATGCAGGATTTGCCGTGCTGTCCATCCTGGATCTTATTGCCGGCCTGCCTGACGGCCTGATAGAGACACCTGAAGATGCCCATGCCGGGGAGGTAGAGACATCCTTAATGCAATTTCTGAAGCCGGAGCTGGTAACCGGCACAAGCTCCAGGGAATTCCCTGAGTTCCCGAAATTTATCATAGTCCGTGACAAACTCCGTTACTGGCCAGGCGGTGTATGGGGTGACCCTTCCAAGGCATCCAAAGCCAAAGGGCAGCGCATCCTAAAGGAAGAGGCAAGGCTCTTGGCAGAATTGGTGAAAAAATTACGGGACATACGGTAAATTTAAAGCGTCCAGTCATTCAACTGCTGATTCCAATCGCAATAATAGATAAAAATTGCCTGGCTTACTGATTTAGAAAAGGAATAAACAATGGCACTCGTAAAAAAACTTGTTTCAATGTCCGTTTTGGTAGTTCTTATTGCTCTGATGCCGGCCTGCCAAGGAAAGGCAGACGAGTCACATGCCCCTGATTTCAGCCTGCTTAACCTTTCCGGAGATCTTGTAAACCTGTCCGATTACTCAGGCAAAGTGGTAATTATAAATTTTTTTGCAACGTATTGCCCGCCTTGCAGAATGGAGCTGCCGGACTTTGTAACCCTTCAGAAAAAATACAGCAGGCGTGGCTTCACCGTCCTGGGAATATCTGTGGATACCGAGCCAGAAAAGATACTTCCACCGTTTGTTGAAAGAATGCACATCAATTTCCCTGTGCTTATAGCCACCTCCAAGGTACTAAGGGACTATGGCAATATATACGCCCTGCCGGTTACGTTCATCCTGGACAAGGATCACAAGATATATAAAAAGATAACAGGCATGGTCAACCAGGACGAACTGGAGCCCATAATAGAAGAACTGCTGTCAGCGTCTGCCAAGCAGGCCAAGTAACAACTCCTTTTAATACCACAGGAAACAGCTTAGCTACATGGAAGAACCTGGAAAATTTCTGGTGGGGGCCAAAAAGAACTCTTGACATATAAAGATTGGTGCCGAGGGGCGGAATCGAACCACCGACACGGGGATTTTCAGTCCCCTGCTCTACCGACTGAGCTACCTCGGCAATCTGGCTTAAGTCTGGCAATTATTATTTCCTCAGAGCAGTTTGTCAAGTGAATAAACGGCTCAATCTCGATCAAAAAACAAGAAACAAGGAAGACAAAAGGACAAAACAGAAAATTTTATTTATTATCAGTGTGTTATTAACATAGCAAGGCATTACGGCAACACCTTGCCTTGCGCAAAAATGTTGTTAATGGCTGATGCCACCTCAACTGTTAAACGCGTTTTATCCTCTTATTCTCCATTTCATTATTATTAATTTCTTGCATAAGCCTGTCTGCTGTCTCTCTATCCTGTTCAAACAAAATATAACCTTTTGCTAACAGGGACAGGCATTCCGGATCATTGCTCCTTTTTTTCAGGCACCTGCCCAGTATTTCCCTGGCCCTGGCCCAGTCTCCAGCTTCCAGTGCCGCCCTGCCTGCAAGCCTCAACATGGAAACGGGGACATCAAGATCTCCCGTTATCTCTGGCATAAGCAGATCCAGGGCCTTCTGAAACCTTTTCTGGCCTATCCAGCAGTTTGCAAGCCTCATGATGGCTGCATGATTGTGCGGGTCCTTGCTGAGTGCCTTCTGGGCCATGGAAGAAGCCTCTTCCAGGCTGCTTGAATCAAGATGGATGCCTGCCAGATTATAAAGGGCCATAAAATTGTCAGGTTCGGACTGCAAAACCTGCTGAAAGCAGTTCCTGGCATCCTTGAAACGCCGAAGCCTCGCCAGGCATACTCCCAGGCTGTTCAGGATATTGGTATCTGCTGGCTCGAGTTTCAGCCCCCTGCGGTAGGCTGCACATGCCCCTGGGATATCCCCCCAAGAGATGAGAAGATCACCATGTACATTATGTGTTACATGGTCAAAGACCGCCATTTGTCCACTTCCAAGCAGGCATGCATGAACAAGTGCAAGAAGCCCGGAGAATGGAAGCAAGGCCCTGGAAATATACGGTTGCGCAGTGCTGGCAAACCCGGCAGATATGTTTGAGCCAGCTACGCTGGAAATCTGCTGAAACAACTCCCTGATCCGGATCTCAAGTTCCTGAAAACCGTTGTCAGTCAGTGAGTTGTTAAAAAACAGGGCCAGATTCCTGCTACCTGCAGGAAACACCTTGTATTCTTGCCCTGCCTTCAGGAGGAATTCTTCAGCCTTCTTCATGGACTGCATGGATTCAAACTTTATCATCATGCAGCATGTACCGGGCACTGACCTGGAACCTGTGCGGTTGAATACCGGCATGCGGAGGTCAACTCCTGTCTTTTCAAAAATTTCCTGATAGACAGCAGGGAAGAAGACAGCGGTCTTCAGGGCAGCGGATAAAGACTGGGATCTCCGGACATCATCCATGCCCGGTAAGATAACATGCCCTATCATGGACTTGAAGCTCCAACCGGCATCTGTGATGGCCATGGCTATCTTGCGGATACTGCTGGAAAATGAACTACTGTCAACAGGATGTACGTGAAACCAGAGTGTTGAACAGCTCCTTCCGGCGAGCTCGCAACTGCTTGGAGGAAACACAGAATGCAGGATCTCTCCAAGATCTTCCAGGGCAGGCATTTTCTGATAAAATGAAGCCTGCAGCAAGTGAACGGCATCTTCCTCCTGCCCGTTCACGATATCCCTGACATATTCCGGGGGCTCCTGCCCGGAGGACAAGGCCCTTGAAAGCTTGACTGCAAAGAGCCTGTCCCGCAGAAAATGCTCCATGAACATCAGGCTTCTTTCAGAACCACGGGGCAGCATGTCCTTGGGCACGCCTGAAAATTCATAAAGCCCCAACCAGCGTTCGCGGCCTGAAGACAGCAATGGAACAATGGCCATCTGAGCTATCCTGTCCCAGAAGCCTTTCCCCAGCCGTAATGCTTCCCTGGCCCTTTCCCGCTGCCTTGAAGAAAGCGGCAGGTTGTCAAGAACGGCCACAGCTTCCTGAACATCTTCACACGGTATAAACCTCGAATTGGTAAAGGGCAGAATTTCCGATAGAATTTCAATGACCTCTTCGCCGATCCTGGAAGGATCATCCCGGTTCAGGCAAATTCCAAGAGCAGAGGTATGCATGGTTGCTGTCTCTGTATTCATTAATCAATCATTCCAGTCCTGCGGAAACAGCCGCCTTTTCAAGGCATTCAGCAATAACAGCAAACTGGTTGTCCTTTATGGTGCGGACATCTATGATGATATGATCGTCCTCTATTCTTACTATTACTGGAGGGTTGCCTTGCCGCAACGCCTTTTCCAGGGCTGAAATTGCAGAGCGGTCGCCATCCCGGCCATTTGCCGGATCTATTGTTACTGCAGTGGACCTGAGTTCCTGCAGCGGCAAGGCCCCGCCTCCTACCCTTGATATGACCGGAGATGTCGCAGCTCTTATACCTCCTATTTCTCTGGACCTTATGGCTTCCAGGAGTTTACCTGCCCTGGCCGCTGTTTCTTTCTCAGGCATGCAAAGCATGCGGAGGGTCGGTATCCTGGCAATGGCATCCTCTGGCCTTCTGTAGATCCGGAGAGTGCCTTCCAGGGCAGCCAAGGTGAGCTTGTCTATCCTGACGGCCCTGTTTATGGGATTTTTCTTGATCCTGTCCACGAATCTCTTTTTTCCTACGATGATTCCTGCCTGAGGGCCTCCCAGCATCTTGTCACCGCTGAAACTCACCAGGTCGGCTCCTGCTGCCAGGGATTCCTGGACAGTGGGTTCATGCACAAAACCATAGGGACGGAGATCCACAAGGTTACCGCTTCCAAGGTCCTCGATGACCGGCAGGCCGTGTTTCCTCCCCAGTGCCTTGAGAGCAGGCATGGAAACCGAGAGGGTAAATCCCACTATGGCAAAATTGCTCTGGTGCACCTTCATCAGCAATGCCGTATCCTCGCAGATGGCCCTCTCGTAGTCAGCTAGGTGGGTCCGGTTTGTTGCCCCTACTTCCCTGAGTATAGCACCGCTGCGCGCCATGACATCAGGTATCCTGAATGAGCCGCCTATCTCCACCAGTTCCCCGCGCGATACAATCACCTCCCTGCCCCTGGCCAGGGTCTCCAGCATTATGAGCACGGCTGCTGCATTGTTGTTTACAACCAGCGCTGCCTCTGCGCCTGTCAGCTCACAGAGAATATCTTCCACATGGCTGTAGCGGCTGCCACGCCTTCCATGATCCAGGTCGTACTCAAGATTTGAATAGTTCACTGCTGCCTTACGAATCCCATCAAGCAGCTCATCGCTGAGAAGGGACCTGCCCAGGTTGGTATGAACAACCACGCCTGTAGCATTGATGAGAGGCCTGAGGGAGGGCTCCATGGCCTTCTGAAGTTCTTTTTCAATGCGTTCCAGCACTCTCTGAAAGGAGATAGAGGATACTGCTGATATGCGCCCGGACAGGATAGCCTGCCGAATATCATCCAGTACCCTGCGGCATATACGCAATTTTAGGGACTGGGGGATGTCCTCAGGAAGTTTCTGAAGTATCCTGTCGGTCTTGGGAATGGATCTCAAGAGATTATTCATGGTTTGAGAGGCGTCCATTGTGAATATCTATCTCCTTTGTCCTGGCAAAACCAGAAAACAGTGGCTCCAGGATGGAATTGAATTTTACCTCAGAAAATTAAGGAATTACTACCAAGTAAAACTGATTGTGACAAGGGCGGCAAAGGGCAGGGAAAAACAGAAGGCAGCGCTTATGGAAAAGGAGGCGACAGCCATGAGAAAGGCCATGCCCGACCGCAGCTACCTTATAGGCCTTGATGTCAAGGGAAAGGCCCTCTCATCACATGAACTTGCCAAGCTGATGAGCAAGCTGGAGTACAGGGCTGTAAAAAATGTAACTTTTATAATAGGCGGGGCATACGGAAGCGCCCCTGGGCTTCTGAAAGAGTGCGACACGACCATTTCCCTGTCCAGGATGACCTTTACCCACGACATGTCACGCCTGATCCTGCTGGAACAGCTTTACAGGGCCGGCAGTATCAATGCCGGCAGCCCGTATCATCATTGATCAGCACGGGCTGCAAGCCATGGCCAGGCAAATCATCTGGAATAAATTGACCTTTTGACCTTCTGTAAGGATCAGTCAACTGCCTCCACCGAAGATACCTCTGGTATCTCGCTCTTGAGATAGCGTTCTATGCCTGCCTTCAAGGTCATCTGGCTCATGGGACAGCCCTTGCATGCACCTGTAAGCCTGACATTGACCACGCCTGTCTCCTCGTCAACATCAACAAGTTCCACATCACCACCATCCTGCTGAAGCATTGGCCTGACCTGATCCAAGGCCTCCTGTACCTTTTCTTTCATAGTATATTACTCCTCATATTCCTTCTTTTAGTGCTTCCACGTGGAAACAACGAACTGTCTGCGGATTTTTCTCCTGACCAGGCCTGATTAAATACCGCGTTAACTGCCTAATGTCAAAAAGGAGTTCATACGGAATGTGCGGCCATAGGATGTTGCTAAAGTTTATACAGGTGGGGCAGGATTTCTGCTTCTTTAAAGTTAATCTGTTTTACCTGTTGACAAATGGCCAAATGGCTTATAAAAATAGGCCGTCATACATTCCCCGGTAGCTCAATCGGCAGAGCGGGTGGCTGTTAACCACTAGGTTGGCGGTTCAAGTCCGTCCCGGGGAGCCAGATTGCAAAATGGTCTTTTTTCTTCGGAGAAAAGGCCATTTCTTTTTCCCGGCATACAGATTGATCCGCAGCAAAAAAGGAATTTGACCATGGGTTTTCGATTTTGGAGACGTATCAGGATTGCGCCAGGCATTACCCTTAACCTGAGCAAGTCAGGCGGATCGCTTTCATTCGGACCACGCGGTGCAAAATTCACCATTGGGCCACGAGGGAAACGGGCTACCGTAGGTATTCCGGGAACAGGGCTCTTTTACACCACAACTTTTCCAAGCGAGAAGTCAGGTGGCAAAAATATTCCCCCAGACAAACATGGAGACCATTCGGCCCGCCCGGAAGACCGCCTGACCCTGGGTTTCTTCAAGCGCCTAATCACCCCTGACGATGAGGAGGCCCTGGTGGATGGCTGCCGGGAGCTGGCGCTGGGGGATGAGGACAAGGCATTCCATCATCTTGAAAAGGCAATCCACTTAGCCGATGGGGCATACCTCGCAGGTTTCCTGGCCCTCAAAAAAGGGGATCTGGAAAAGGCTGAAAACTACCTTGGCATTGCATGGAGAAATCATGACCGCCTTGGGCAATATTTCTCCAGGTATGGTATCGCGGCTACAATGAGCCTTTCAGTGACAGACGAGATATCCGTACATGTCGGCCCGAATATCCAGGGCGTGCTGCTTGGGCTGTCAGAGATATACCAGCAACAGGAACGATGGAAGGATGCACTTGAAAGCCTGGAAAAGCTGAGGCGGCTTGAACCCGATGATGTCATGGTAAGGCTGGCCCTTGCAGAACTACTGATAGATGCTCATCCAGATAACATCGATATTTACCGCAGGATAGTAAGGCTCTCAGAAAATATCAAGAACGAGTCACCGGTCCATGGCGCCTTGCTGTTATACAAGGCAAGGGCCCTGCACGGGCTTGGTTTGTTAGAGGCGGCCCGCGATACCTTGACAAATACCATGCGCAAAAAGAAGGGGCGCGCCAAAGAGCTTCTTCTTGCGCTCAGGTATGAACGGGCCCTGGTCTATGAAGACCTTGGCCAGCAACGGCGGGCACGCGGTGAATTTGAAAAGATCTACTCCATGATGTCAGGTTATGAAGACGTGGAATCCCGGCTGGGGCTTTAAAGCTGTAAGCCCGTGCATATAACAAAAAACCTCCTTAAAAAAAACTTGCATAACAATATACCCGGTGATAGCATCCAAAAGTTGTCATAGAAATAATAGAATAAGTCGGATTTTGGCCTTGCCGATAGACCGGGATTTCATCCCATTTTATGCAGTTCACAAGTTTGCCGAAGATACTAAGTGGAGGGGGCGCAGACGCACCTTACTAGTTCAACTACTCGGCAACAAAGTAGATTCAATAAACTTGAGAGTCCCTTGCGACTTCAAACGCCTGAGGATTTATCACGAATTGAACTTCACCTTTTAGATGAAGACACAACGGAAATAGACGTATGCTAACTATGCAATAATTCAAACAATCACTTTCTTCAGGCATTTGAAGTGCATAATCCGGATTCATATAAAACTCGCAGAGATAACTCTCTTGTATTTTTGAAGCCAAATCTAACTAATTTTATATTAAATAGGAGGTTTATTAAAAATGGGCACTGCAAATTCATGGATAACCTGGGAACCGTCTCTGTCAATAGGCGTTGCAAAGATAGATGAACAGCACAAAGAACTCATAAAACGGTTCAATGACCTGGGTGATGCTGTATTTGACGGAAGAGGAAAAGAAGAAATAGGTAAAATACTCAACTTTTTGGCTGACTACACGGTTACACATTTCAGGGATGAAGAGGCCCTCCAAGAGTTATTTAATTATCCCGGCCTTGAACAGCACAAAAAAATACATGCACAGTTTGTTTCAGAGGTGCAGACCATGATAAGCAAATTCGAGGCAGGTGAGCTAGATACTGATCTTGTGGTCAAAACTGTGGATGCAGTGGGAGCATGGATTCTGAACCATATCAAGAAAGAGGATATGGCCATAGGTGTACATCTGAAGACAAAACAAGCCATGGAAACAAAACCTCATGACCAGGAACCTGCATATGCTGAAGACACTCAGGCTGAAGAAGCACAGCCCCAGGATTACAGCAGCCAGATGGACTCTCAGGTAAATGCCCCGCCCAAAAAGGGAATTATAAAACGTTTCTTCCAGTGGCTGTTTTGATACATTTCAAGTCAGACAATTATCAACTGTTATTCTGCCTGGCCTGATATGAATTGGCATCCAGGGTTAAACAGGCCCTGGACGTCTGAAATTAGGGCTTGTGCCCATCTGTCCGCTAATGCTAAAATTAGGATATTCTATATAGGATAGCGCATCATCCATGTTGTCTTAGTGCTGGAAGCACAATAAAGGTCGATGCGCTGCAATGATAGAAATGCTTGCCTGTAATCTTTGCGTATGGGCCATATCAAATGAGCATATTCTTTTTTGAGCATCTTGCAGAACAGAGGATAAAAGAGGCCATAAGACAGGGCCAATTTGAAAATCTTCCGGGGAAAGGCAAGCCTCTTGTATTTGAGGATGATTCCATGATCCCTGAAGACCTGCGTATGGCTTACAAAATGTTGAAAAATGCGGGATTTCTGCCTCCTGAATTAGAATCGAAGAAGGAGATCAAGAATGCTTTGGACCTCCTGGACGATCTGCAGGATGAGAAAAAACGTTACCGCCAGGCAACAAAGCTCAACATAATGGTGACCAAGGCCAACATGATGAGAACCCGGCCCATAAACCTGGAGGTTGACCAGGTCTATTACCGAAAGATCGTTGAAAAGGTAAAGGTCAGGAAAAGATAGGGGGCCACGAGAGTATGCTGCATGCAGCACTCCCCCTCAGCTACCGGCTATTTCCTGGTAGTAGTCCCTTCCCTTTGAGTCGTTTATCACAATGGCGGGAAAGTCCTGCACTTCCAGTTCGTACAAGGCTTCAGGACCCAGGTCATCGAACGCCAATATCCTGGCGTCCTTGATGCAGGCGGAAAGAAATGCCCCTGCTCCCCCGATGGTAGCGAGATAGACAGCCCCGTGCCCTGCTATGGCCTTGACCACCTCCGGCGACCTCTTGCCCTTCCCCATCACTCCCAGAACTCCACTGGATAATATTTTTGGCGTATAGGCATCCATCCTGTAACTGGTGGTCGGGCCTGCCGAGCCTATTACATGGCCTGGAGGTGCGGGTGACGGCCCCACGTAGTAGATGAACTGGCCCCTGAGGTCCACGGGCAGGGGAAGTCCCTGGTCTATGAGGCTGCACAGACGCCTGTGTGTCTGGTCCCGTCCGGTCAGCATCTTGCCGGAGATCTTTACCCAGTCTCCTGCCTTGAGGCTGGCGATATCGCCCTTCCTGATCGGCAGCTCCAGGGGCCTTGCAATGGACAGGATGGATGAAAGCGCCTCTGCTCCGGCTGGCCTGACAACACTGTCCACATCCCCTGTTACCCATTCATTTCCAGTAAACCTGGCTTCTGCCCGCCTGGCTGCATGGCACTGTATGTTTACCGCAACAGGCAGGCTGGCGATATGGCATGGAAAGGCCTCAACGGCTACAGAGAGACACGTGGTATCCCCGCCAAGCCCCTGAGGGCCTGTGCCCAGGCTGTTTATCCTGGAAAGGAGCGCCTGTTCCAGCTCTGCCAGATCCTGGCGCTGGCTGCGGATGCCAACCGGCCGCAGCAGGGCCTTCTTTGACAACAGGGCAGCCTGTTCCATGGTCCCGCCAACGCCAACTCCAACGATCCCTGGCGGGCATGGATTCGGCCCCGCGGACCTGACCCTTTCAACAACAAAGTCCTGGACGCCCTGCAGGCCGGCTGATGGAGGCAGCATCTTCAGGGCGCTCATGTTTTCGCTCCCGCACCCCTTGGGAAGGATGCTTATCCTCATGCCTGGCTCCCGGGACGGGGACACGTGAATTACCGCCGGGGTATTGTTGCCTGTATTTTGTCTTGTGACAGGATCGCAGACAGAGTTACGCAGGAAGCCCTGATGCGTACCCCTGGCTATGCCGGCATTTATGGCCTGTGCCATATCCCCGCCCATAGTGCAATCAGGCCCCATCTCTACAAATACCACGTCTATACCCGTGTCCTGACAGATGGGCAGGCCGCTCTGGGCTGCCATGGAGGCATTTTCCAGCACGATGTCCAGAATAAGCCTGGCGCCCTCTCTTGTTTCCCTGTGCCTTGCCTCTTCAAGGGCCTCCCGGACATCGACAGGAAGGTACCTGTTTGCCTGCTGCACAAGCAGGGCTATCTGTTCCTCTATTTCCCTGGCGGAAGGATTTCCTGATGACATATCTAACAAAAACCTCTGACTACATTTTTACAGCCATGGTCTGACCGGTTATTCTTCAAGCCCTTTGAGCAGGGAGATAAGCCGTTCCATATCGTTCCTGTTCCTGCACCTGATCTCCACCTTTCCACCTCTCTTGCCTTGCACGATATTTACCTTTGCGCCTACAATTCTGCTCAATTCATCACAGAGATATTCAATATCTGGATCCTTGGTCTTGCGGGGAGCATTCTTCTTACCCTGCCGGATGCGCCTTGCAAGCTCCTCTGCCTGGCGTACAGACAGTCCTTTTTTTATTATCTCATCCCGAAGCCTTTTCTGGCTGTCTGGATCTTCCAACATGAGTATGGCCTTTGCGTGACCAGTGGTAATCTTTTCCTCTGCAATATCCTGAAGAACTGTCCTGGGAAGATTCAGCAGCCTGAGCATGTTGGCCACTGTTGACCGATTCTTGCCCACCCTTGCCGCTATCTTGGTCTGGCTCAGGCCAAGATCATCAGCCAGGTGTTTGTAAGCAAGGGCCTCCTCCACAGGATTCAAATCTTCCCTGTGAATATTTTCTATGAGTGCAAGCTCCAGGGCTTCCCTGCCGTCAGCATCCCGCAGAACCACAGGAACCTTCTGAACCCCTGCCATCTGAGCGGCCCGCCAGCGCCTCTCGCCTGCTATTATCTCGTAAAACCCGTCTTTTTCAGTAACCAGCAGGGGCTGAATGACGCCCTTTTCCTTTATTGATGCGGCAAGCCCTGAAAGGGCCTCCTTGCGAAAGGTCTTCCTGGGCTGGTCCGGGTTGGGGCGTATCTTTTCAATGGGACAGAGAAAAAAACCTGGCGCCTCGGCATCAAGTATATCCTGACTGGAAAGCAGGGCATCAAGCCCCCTGCCCAGGCCGGATTTCATGGTCATGACCTCCTCCGGTTGCGTGTCAAAAATTCCCTGGAAAGCGAAAGATAGCTTTCTGCTCCCTTGGACCTTGGATCATATAGATAAATGGGTTTGCCGTGACTCGGACTCTCGCTGAGCCTGATGTTCCTGGGGATGGTTGTTCT
Organism: Deltaproteobacteria bacterium; assembly: GCA_026992735.1. Lineage (GTDB taxonomy): Bacteria > Desulfobacterota > Dissulfuribacteria > Dissulfuribacterales > QOAL01 > QOAL01. The sequence continues at coordinate 3,957 of JALWYO010000072.1, read as the reverse complement.
GTAAACCAGGTCTTTAAAATGATTCCTGACATCCCTGGCCACATTGTGGCCAAGCCTGGTGCGGTGATCGTACATGGTCAGCAACAGGCCTTCTATGTGAAGCCTTGGGTTCAATCTGCTCTTGACCACCTTGATGGTCTGGACAAGCTGGCTTAAACCTTCCAGGGCATAATATTCGCACTGCAGGGGGATAAGCACGGAATCTGCTGCAGAAAGTGCATTAAGGGTCATCAGGCCAAGGGATGGCGGACAATCCATTATCACAAAATCAAAACCAGGGAGCTTCATAAGGGCAGCCTTGAGAATCTGTTCCTTCCTGTCCATGGAGGCAAGTTTCATATCAATGCCAACCAGATCCATGTGGGCGGGAAGAACAGAGAGATTGGGCTGCTCAGTAGAGACAACAGCCTGTTCTGGCAGAGCCTTGCCAGACAGCACATGGTATATATTTGAGCCTTGCAGCCGTGGATCAATGCCAAGCCCGCTGGAGGCATTGGCCTGTGCATCGCAGTCTACCAGAAGGACCTTCTGCTTGAGCATCGCAAGGCCGGCAGCAAGGTTTACAGCAGTGGTCGTCTTCCCTACGCCTCCCTTTTGATTGGCCACTGCAATGAACCTGGCCCTGTTTATATCCTTGTCCTCCATCAAAAAACCTTGTCAAATACCCTTTCCGGTACAATATTTATGTATAAAGAATCTGGTGAGGCCAAGTGTCCTTACCACCTCTGAAAACAGGTTCAAGATTTATCAACCATTGATTGCTGCCAATGTACACCTTGGTAGTTAAGAAATAAATAAACAGCGAGGTGGATAGAGTATAGCAAAAATTTACGGAAACTCAAAAGGACTTTCTCCCAGCCAGAAAAAAGCCCTGGAAAGGCTTTACAGACGGCGCATTCCGATATCGGAATTCATCACCCACGAAATGGCCAGGGCCTTATCCGCCCTGTCCCATGAACTGGCCAGGCAGATTGCTATCCTGGTAAACAGAAAGGGTATTGTCACCCATGTCATAGCCGGAGACCGTCACGGCATATTTATCCCAGACCTGCAGGATTTCAGAAGAGGGACATTCAGGCTCAAGGGGCTCAGATGCATCCATACCTGTCTTGGCAAAGACAAGGGAATCACCAGCGAAGACCTGACGGACTTGGCCCTTCTGCGCCTGGACGCCATGCTGGTTATCCATTGCCAGGAGGCACTGCCCAAAACCCTTCATCTTGCCTACCTGCTTCCACCAGGGCCTGACAACAGAAAATGGCATATAGAGGCCCATGCCCATGCCAGGGACCTGCCGGAAAAGTTTGATCTGTTCATCAGGGAACTGGAGCAGGAAATAGAAAGGCAATGCAGGCTCAAGGCAATAGACGGGGCTGAAGAGAGGGCCATTCTTGTACATGCGGGGCCGGAAGACGAGACACAGGCCAGGAGAAGCCTGAATGAGCTGCAGAGGCTTGCCGAGACCGCAAATGTCCAGGTCATGGACAAGGTCTTTCAAAGGATTCCCAGATACAACCCGGCTCATCTCATTGGCAAAGGGAAACTCAAACAGATCTTGATTTCCGGTCTGTATCTGGGGGTCTCCATGGTGATATTCGACCAGGAACTCAGCCCAAGACAGGCCAACAACATTGCGCGCATGATGGACCTCAAGATTATAGACCGGACCCAGCTTATCCTGCACATCTTTGCCAAACATGCAAGGACCAGAGGCGGCAAGATACAGGTAGAACTGGCCCAGCTGCGCTATACCATGCCAAGGCTTGTCGGCAGGGGCACTGCAATGTCCAGGCTTATGGGTGGAATAGGAGGCAAGGGGCCTGGTGAAACCAAACTGGAGGTAGATAGAAGGCGCATAAAACAACGGATATCCTCCCTTGAAAAGGCATTGAAGAATCTCGGCAAGCAACGTGCTGAAAGGAAAAAGAAACGGTACAGAAACAAGGTGCCGGTAATCTCCATAATAGGCTACACGAATGCGGGCAAATCCACCCTGTTAAACCGGCTGACAGGGAGCAATGTCCTTGTTAAAGACAAGCTCTTTGCCACACTGGACCCTTCTACCAGAAGCCTGTTTCTCAATGGCCGGAATGTACTCCTTTCAGACACCGTGGGATTTATCACCAACATGCCACCTGACATCAGGACCGCCTTCAAGGCCACCCTGGAAGAACTTGAGGATTCATCTATGTTCCTGCATGTAGTGGATGCCTCCAGCCGGTTCATCCGTGAGGAAATGACCGCCACTCTGGACCTGCTCACGGATATGGGCCTTGCAGAGATCCCGGTTATTACCATATTGAACAAGGCAGACCTGCTGGATGACAGTGACAGGCGCAGAATTGCCAGGATCAAGGGTCTGGAGGTATCAGCCAAGACCGGCCAGGGCATCGAAAAACTGATAGAGATAATAGAAGCGAGGCTGGAGGGAGGACCAGCTGACCTGCAAAAAACCAATTCAGAACTGATGATGGCCACAATGGCATAAACCCGGCATAAAGTAACTTCTCAATAAAATCATGGCTAATGATTTTGGATTAATTTCAACTCAGCAAAAGCTTGTTTAACACGAAGTGATACTAATATAAATTCTTCGTGTCCTTCGTGAACTTTGTGGTTATATAATGTAAATGCGACTTACGTCTCCATCTCACGTGCTTTTTGAGAAGTTACGGCATAAAATGCAAACAACCTGATTTTATGCATATTTTGTGAGTTCCAAACTTCTACAGGGCCATCCTGCAATCACTTACCTGCATGTCCGCTTTTCAGTATTTTGCTCATTGACACTTACCGTAACATTAAGTAGTTTAGTTAAGTTTATCGGTATTGTTTGCTGACAAATGCTATGTGTTTATATGGAACTTTTGTTCAGGCCGTCTAATGACGCAAACTCCAGCATTTATAATCACAGCATCAAAATAATTTTTTTTTCAAGGCAATAAAAAAACGGGTGACCATGATTAATGTTTGACAATCTGAATCAGCGACTGAACAAGGTTTTTAAGAAATTAAAAGGCCGCGGGCGCCTTTCGGATGAAGATATTCAGGAGGGGCTGAGGGAGGTACGCCTTGCCCTCCTGGAGGCAGATGTCAACTACAAGGTAGTCAAAAACTTTGTCAAGAGGGTCAGGGAACGCGCAACAGGCCAGGAGGTGCTGGACAGCCTGACCCCTGGTCAGCAGGTAGTAAAGATAGTACACGAAGAGCTGATAGAACTGCTTGGCCAGGAAGGAGAAGGCCTGGTGCTGTCAGGGAAGCAGCCTGCAGTCATCGTGCTTGCAGGCCTCCAGGGCAGCGGCAAGACAACCACTGTCGCAAAAATTGCCAGGTGGCTGAGAAAAAAAGGCAGGAAACCTTTTCTCGTACCTGCTGATGTTTACAGGCCTGCTGCAATAGATCAGCTCAAGACACTTGGCAAGCAGCTCAATATCCCGGTATTCCCCACAGAAAAAGACGTGCCTCCTCCGGAGATAGCCAGGCTGGCGGTTGCCAAGGCAGAGGCTCAGGGCCTGGATACGGTAATAATCGATACGGCAGGCCGACTTCATGTTGACAAGGAGCTAATGGAGGAGCTTCGGAACATAAAAGAGGTGACAGAACCCCAGGAGATCCTGCTGGTGGCAGATGCCATGACCGGCCAGGATGCAGTGAACATCGCCACGAGTTTTGATTCAGAACTTTCCATAACAGGGGTTGTTCTTACCAAGATGGAGGGCGATGCCAGGGGCGGTGCAGCCCTGTCCATCCAGGCCGTGACTGGCAAGCCCATAAAATTCGTGGGAGTGGGCGAAAAGCTCAATGCCCTGGAACAGTTTTATCCCAAGAGGATTGCTGACAGAATCCTTGGCATGGGCGACATGCTGACACTGATCGAAAAGGCCCAGGAGAGCTTCGACCAGGACAAGGCAATGGAACTTCAGGAGAAGCTCAAGAAGAACAGCTTCACCCTGGAAG
>JALWYO010000071.1 GCA_026992735.1 Deltaproteobacteria bacterium | reverse complement strand
ATGCTCAAAAAAAGGAGAATTCATCTTCAGGCAGGGAGAGCCGGTCAACAGGCTTTATATCCTGAAACATGGCAAGAAGGTGGAAATCAGGAAGTTGAAAATCACCAGATTTTACAGACCTTTATTCGGAAGCCATCAGTGAATATTCTCGAAGCCGACCAAGAAACCGCTGAGATATTTGGAGAAGTCAAAAATAACCTCAAGACAGCAGGCGCTCCCCTGCCCATAAATGATGTATGGATAGGCGCACATGCAATGGAAACAGGATCAATCATTGTCACCTACGACCGCCATTTTTCAAAAATAGCGGGCATACGTCTCTGGCGCGGATTCGAGCTGGAAATAAACTGAGTTAGTGCCTGCCGCCAGTCTCAACTGTAATCTACTGCTTGTTGACCTCGTTATCAGAAGCGACATAACAGATTATAGCTCCTCTATGGACCAGGCTCTCCTGGAACTTACAGGTAACGGGTCCAACTCCCGGGATGACTTCTCTGAAACTCTCTGTACCATCTGCATAGAAAATACAGGGATACAAGCAGAACCACTGTTATGACGTAAACCTCCCTTATTGTCAGGCAGCCCCGGAGGCCAAGCCACGTGGCGCTGCCCTCGAGGACAATCCTGTGCACCATGTAAAAAAACATGGCGGTCTGACCAAAGACGAGTAGAACCCCGTTGGGATTGGGAGTTACATGCTCCTCAATGACCATGAGCACTGACAGGCAAAGGCAAAGTATCCCTGTCTCCAAGGTCATGTAGGTAAGCGATGGTGGATACTTGCTGACGTGAAGCCAACGGAAAAGGCTGTTTCCCTCCCTGTGCAGCCACATGTTTCCATACCCGTCGAAATACCTGAAGACCACGAATACCAACAGGCAAACCACGCCGGGCAGGAGCATCAACTGCTTTGGGTTAAGCATCTCCGGCTTGCCTGCCATGTAGTTGACAAGGTAGCGGCCGAATACCCACCCAAGAGCCATGATGGAGAGCCATGGGATAAAGGGATAGTTTATGCTGATGCCAGGGGCCTTGTACAGGGCAACTGTCAAGGCCGCTACTATGCCCCCCCAGGAATGATGTTCCACGAACGGGTTCCAAAACAGGGCGGTTATCCATTCTCCACAGAACCACCAGCCAAGGATCAAGACCAGAAGGAGCCGAGTGGACAGACGGCGGAGCAGGGTCATGCACATCATGGACACGCCAATGGCATAGAGGACCTGGAAGATGAGTTTTCCAGAGAACAGGGAAATTACCGTTGGGTCCAACGCAGCAATAAATGCCCCTCTTTTCAGGATGTTCTTGTCTATGTCCCATGCCGGCTGCCCCCTGGCGACCCTCCGCTCAACGCTTATGGCCAGGGCAGTTCCTGCCAGGAATACGAATGTGGGGGCACAGATATGCGTCACCCACCTGGTCATGAAAACCAGCAGGGGGACATGGGTTCCGGGGATGAATAGCGCCGCTGAATCCGCGGAAAGGTGCCCTATATCATACGCCATGGAGACATGGTCAAGAACCATGAGAATCATGACAAGACCGCGCATCCAGTCTATCGAGACAATGCGCCTGGACCTGGGAGGAGGAGAAGTGGAAAAGGCAAGGGAGCAGAATTTCTGCTGGGGCTACCATTCATTCATTCATTTGATGCAGATAAACGCAGACTTCATACGCAGATAAAAGACAAAGAAAATCTGCGTGTTTCTGTGTTCATCTGTGTCCAAAAACTTGTAATTTGCAGACTTGTTGAAAGAAATAGATAGAGGAAAACCGGCAACAGTAACCATGCAGTGATTGGCAAAAAACGCCGCCCCGGGGACTTAATGCCGGAATGATATCCCCGGGGCGGCTCCATAAAACACAGACATGCCTAAGCCTCCGGGCTTTTACTCCACACCGCGGTGCCCCCTAAAAAGGGCACCGCTTTTTTGTATGCTATGTCCTTTGCCGGGCACAAAAATCAATGTGGAGATTTGAGACACATGTTTGAGCAACAGATCTATTAAACCAGGCAATAACGGCTTTACTGTTTGACTCTAATCCATATAATGTATAGTGTTTAATATCAAGGTGGGAAACGAATGAAGTATGGCAACATTATATCCAAACCCTGAATGCAATTAAAATTTCCAGAGCAGAGCAGCGTAGCGCGATGAGACAACCACCCCATATTTTAAAACAACAAACTGAAAGGAGGTTTTGGAGACATGGCTGAAAAAAAGATACGCATACTGAAGCGTGACTGGGAAACATTTCTTAAGGATTTCAATAGAATGAACCAATCACGTCCTGCAACTGTATCCATTGGAGATGATTATATTGTAGGTGATCCGGGCATGCCGCTGCTCGGGCTGGACTATGACGAACATGCCAGGCGTGTAGAGATATTTCTCGGCACCACGGACCCTGACAATCTCACTCACCTCGCCCATGTGGTTGAAGTTCCAAGGGCAATATATCTGATAAGGGACGATGACGCGCCCAATCCCGTGGTCGGTGTACAGATCCAGGCAGGCCCGGGCACAAAGATGACCAGGATATCCTTCCTGGAAGATTCACAGGAAACAGCCAGAGAAAAATGGGTATCGGCTATCTCTCACACCATATATGAAAGACGTGGCATGGAGCCGGGTTCAGATCAGGAAGACTGGTTCACGGCAGAAGAGATTATAGAATCTGTCTGTTCCGAATATCTTTAGTTAGAATCATCAGTTTGTGAATGAAGCTTAAAGACTGTTTCAAGGCTGGAGGTAAAGATTACGATAAGGCCAGGTCTCCTGAAGAAACCCTTGACTGGGTATTTGAACGGTTCAGGAAGTTTGACCAGCCAGTGCTCAAGTCAGTGGAAAGGATAGATAAGGACCGCCTCGGCATCCCTGTCTATGTCAGCCGCTATGAACCAGGGGCCTGCATGGTCACTGGCTCTGCCAGACAGATGGGAAAGGGCATAACAGACGCCCAGGCCAGGGCCAGTGCAGTCATGGAGATCGTTGAACGTTTCAGCCTGTTCCAATTCCTGAACAGCAACAGCATGGCCTGTATGCCTCGTAACAGGCTTGCTGAACCAGCATTCCCCAGGTCATTGCTTCTCAAGGCCATTCATTCCCAGGATGTGCCTGAAAAAGCACTTGACTTCCTGGATGAATTCCCTATCCAATGGGCAGAAGGCCTTGACACGTGCAATGGCGAATCCATACCTGTACCATTTTCATGGGTATGGCCAATAAACAAATATAATGGAGCTGCAGCTGGAAATTCTCTGGAGGAAGCCGCTGTTCAGGCTATTTCAGAAGTAGTTGAACGCCATGTCTGCTCACTCATAAGCTACAACAGGATATCAACGCCCAGCATCAATATGAACAGCATCAGAGACCAGCGCCTTTGTGAACTGATTGAGCGGTTCAGCAGGATCGGGATAAAACTGATACTCAAGGATTTTTCCCTGGGGCTTGGCATTCCCACAGTCGGAGCAATTGCCTGGGATCCTTCCACGTTTCCTGAAAGAAGCGAGATAGTATATACTGCAGGCACATCCACCAGCCCGGTCAGGGCTGCGATAAGGGCGGTTACTGAAGTGGCACAGCTGGCTGGAGACTTTGATACTGAAGGGAAATATCTTGAGAGCGGATTGCCGAAATTCCAGGACCTGGACGAGGCCGAATATGTTCTATCTTCCGACAACACCGTGGACATGGAACAGCTCCCTGACCTGTCTTCTGATAATTTTTACCAAGAAGTTACAAACCTGACATCCCAACTCTACCAGGCAGGACTCCTGACCTATCTGCTGGATGTTACTCATCCTGATCTCGGCATACCGGCAGTTTATGCTGTTATACCCGGCAACCACTTCAGGGAACGCACCCGCAACCTCAGCCTGCCCCTCCACATGGCCAAAACTGCTGTAACCGGAGGATATCTCGACTTGCAACAACAGCATAATATATTGCTGCACCTGGACAATATCTTTCCAGGCAGGTTTGAAACAGCATTCTATCTTGGTCATCTGGAAGAAGAGGCAGGCAGGTTCGATCTGGCATTAAACTACTTTAAACTGGCCCTGGAAAGACAACCTGACAGCACAGAGATTGCAAGCATCTACTGTCACCAGGGCAGCTGTCTGATGGAAATGGGAGAGACCGAACAGGCCATTGCCGCCCTTAAGAAGGCAAAGCAACACAACAGTGCTCTCAAGGAAATCCACAATCTGCTTGGCACCTGCTATTACCGGCAGGAGGATTTCATTTCAGCAATAGAGTGTTTCGAAAAGGCCATTGCCATAGATCCTTCCTCAGCTATAGACTACGCAAATATCGGAAGCAATCTTAGAAAACTTGGCATGAAAGAACTGGCAAGACAGTGGTATAATACCGCCTTGGAGATGGACCCTGAGCTGGAATGGGCAAGGCAGCACCTGGCCGAAATGGACAACGGAGACAGCCAGATATCATCTACTAGATCTTCTGAATTAAAATGAACAACGATTCAAAAAAATGGGGCCGATGGAGCCTCTATCCTTTTGAACCTCCTGTTTTTGTTATCTTTTAATTGCATAGCTGATTTTGAAAAAAAATTAACGAGCCTTGACAAATACCTTTGCATATAGTATTTACCTGAACTCGATATGCCATAAAGGACATAGATAATAATCCAAAAGGAGGGCAATATGGCAACCGTAGAGTACAAAGGTAAAACTTATGAAGTTGATGAAGACGGCTTCCTGACCAAAGGAATGGAAGAGTGGGATGAAGACTGGGTAGAGTACGTCATGGACCAGGAAGGTATTTCCGAGCTGTCAGAGGACCATAAAAAGGTCATCAATGTTCTTCAGGACTACTTCAAGAAAAACGGCATCGCTCCCATGGTCAGAATTCTTTCCAAGACCACTGGCTATCCCCTGAAGAAGATCTATGAGCTCTTCCCGTCAGGACCTGGCAAGGGAGCATGTAAGATGGCCGGCCTCCCGAAGCCGACAGGCTGCGTCTAATATTTTCGCGAAAGTCTGTATCATGTAAATTTGCCCTTGCATTTAGCAAGGGCTTTTTTTTGCTCTGTTGACAGGTGTTAATCCTGGATTAATTGATTTGAAGAGTGAAATCATTCCGATGATGGATTATCTTAATCTACCAGGAGC
>JALWYO010000070.1 GCA_026992735.1 Deltaproteobacteria bacterium | reverse complement strand
ATGTCGAGAAAAATTTGGATTTTAGCCATTATTTTTCAAAAAGTTTACGAAACCAATTTTAACCGATGACGCTATTGCTACGTTTTAGACCTATTCGGGAATTGCTGCTTTTTCCACCAATCAATCGCTGATTTCGATAGGTAACCTAGAGTGGCCAGGACAGCTCCGACAACTGCGGTTCCAAACCACTCAGGGACTTCAGACAGCCATGACATTATCGTTTTACCCCTGTCCTTTCCATATTTTAGCTAATGCCAAGAGTCTGTTGCCGCTATAGAGCGCCATGTGTGTACGCCTGGCCTGAACATGCTCCATCGTATCGAACTGCCCGGTACGGACCAGCATGCTGGGCGGTGTAGGGAAGGTGGGAACCCCCCCGCCTTTACTCGATTGTACGCCAGTCATGGGCATGAGCTTATAAGGTAAAAATTTCCTGTAGCTGAACCACTGATAAAATAATTTTATCATAAATTACTAGTCGACGGCAAGGGCATTACCATGAGGGAATAAAGGAAGCCTGAGTGCAAGGCCGTGCCTGATAAATGGAGTTTTGTATGAGCATAGATTAAATTTCTTGGTTGCCGCCTGCTATATGCAATGTATTATGGCTTTAATGCCGTCTTGACAAGATAGCTCTTTTGAAGCAGGCTAAATCCAGTAAATTTTAACCAGGAGAAATAGTTAAGCCATGATTGTGATTATGAAGCCGGATGTTGATCCTGCAGGCCAGGAGATTCAGCAGTTGCTCGATTATCTTGCCCAGTTTCAGGATATTCAGACCAGATCTGCAGGGATCAGGGGAGCCAGCAGGGTTGTAAATGAAATCTATCTCATAGGTCCTACTCACCATGTGCCCATAGATGTGCTGGAAAGGATGCCGGGCGTTGAGAAGGTTGTCCGGGTGTCCAGCAAGTACAGGCAGATAGGGCGCCATGGAGGTCAGCTTGACGAACTAGGGTTTATTTACAACGGTGTGGAATTCAGTCAGGAGACCTTTAACTGTTTTACAGGTCCTTGTGCCGTGGATACACCCGATAACGTGGAGACCATGTTCAGAAACATGCAGAGAGTCGGGCTGGTGACTGCCAGGATGGGCGTTTATAAACCCAGGACCAGCCCCTACGATTTCCAGGGACATGGCAGGACCTGTCTCCCCTGGCTGTTCGAACTCGCGGGCAGATATGGCATAAAGGTTATAGCCATGGAGGTCCTTAAAGAGATTCACATCGAGGAAATATATGAGGAGCTGGAAAAGGCAGGCAGGCCTACCGGCGTAATGCTCCAGATCGGAACCAGGAACGCCCAGAATTTTGAGCTTTTGAAGGCTGCTGGTTCCCAAGAGGAGTTCCCTGTTCTTTATAAGCGCGGCATGGGTCTCAGCCTGGAAGATTCCTTAAATGCCTGTGAATATATAGCCAGCGAGGGAAACAGGAATATTATATTCTGTCTCAGAGGCGTGCAGTCCCGTCTTGGCGATCCCCATCGCAACCTTGTGGATTTTGCCCATGTGCCGGTGGTTAAGAGGCTTACAAGGCTTCCTGTGTGTATAGATCCTACTCATTCGGTGGGAAGCAAGGACAAGTCGCCGGACGGCATAATGGACATTCTGCATGTAACCGCCCAGGGGATAATCGCAGGTGCCAACATGGTGCTGGTAGAGTTTCATCCCAGGCCGGAGATGGCACTCTGTGACGGCCACCAGGCCCTAACCATGCAGGAACTCGAGCATTATGTTGCAGATGTTGAACTGGTAAGGAAATGCTATAAGGAGAGAGTCAATATTGCACAGCAGGCACTTTTCAAGAGCATGCATCAGGGCCAGCAGGGGGGATAATCATGAAGGTCCATTATCTTCAGCATGTCCCTTTTGAAACACCCGCGGCCATAAAACAATGGGCTGAATCACACGGTTATGCAGAGACCAGCACAATGCTCTATGAAGAGGCCTTATTCCCAGGCCAGCGTGATTACGATCTCTTGATTATCATGGGCGGGCCAATGGGTATTCAAGATGAACAGGAATATCCATGGCTGAAACAGGAAAAGCAGTTCATCAAGGATGCGGTGGGCAGCGGCAAGCCTGTTATTGGCATCTGTCTTGGCGCCCAGCTCCTGGCAGAATGCCTGGGAGCAGCAGTAAGGAAAAACCGTTTCAAGGAGATAGGTTTTTTCGATGTTTCTCTTACTCCAATAGGCTGGAATTCCCCTATCTTTTCCCACCTGCCTGCAACCTTCCAGGCGTTTCACTGGCATGGCGATACCTTTGAAATTCCCGGCAATGCCTATCATATTGCAAGTTCTGAGGCATGCCCTAACCAGGCCTTTGCCTATGATGACAGGGTAGTGGGGCTGCAATTTCATGTGGAGTCCACTCGAGAGAGTGTCGAAGCCCTGGTCAGAAACTGCGGCAGCGAGCTTTCGGAAGATTCCCCGTATATCCAGAAACCGGAGGTGATTCTTGAGGATGCCAGGGATTTTCAGCCGATGCACCGCGTGCTTTTCAGTTTCCTGGACGGCTTTGTGAGGCATCAGCAGGAGAGAGGGATCATATAATTTACATATTGTGAGGTCAGATGGCGCGGCGAGACAGGGACATAGAAGAACGAATTGAAAAGCTTCTGGAAGAGGGGCTGTCCAAGCGGGAGGTCAGGAACAGGTTAAAGTCAGAATTCGATAAATCGGAACTGGATTTTTTCCTTAAAAATACGCCTTATCCCAGTGACAAGGCAAGATATCTGTTTCTTAACATATCCCTGTTCGCCGTTCTCCTGGTGATAACCTTAAAAAAGCTGTACTTTGCCCTTTCCTTTGGGCAGTTTGGCATGTTAATGCTTTTGGCCCTGGTTGTCCCAACTGTAAACCTCTACCTCCTGAGGGAGATAATGAGGTTCAGGCGGCTGGGCTACCAGTTTTGTTTCATCCTTTCGGTGCTTTCCCTGATAAATGCAGAAAACAGGGCCTATCCGGAGATAATTCTTATCCCTATAATGATATTGCTGTCAGGCTTTCTTTACTGGGAAATGTTCTGGAAACATGACAGGGAGCTCAAGCAGGCAGCTTGAGCCCTGTACATATCTGCGTATTCTTAGCCATCCATCCTGTTATTGAGTGACAGGTCCTTCGCTGATGGGAGGCGCTGTCACCACTGCTTTCTCTCCTTCCGCAGGCTGGCCCTGGTCGGCCTGTGGCTGGTTTTCTGTCTCATTGATGACGTTCGGGCATGCATCTGAAACCGCCTTAATCAGGCTTGCGGAATGGGGATTGCATGCATTTTTCCTGATAATAATGTCAACCGGCCTTACGTTTTTCTGGTAGTAGGCGATATTATATGAGTCGCGCGGCATTATAACTGAGCCTTCTACGCTTATGCCGCCAAACGCACCTTTTGCCCTGGCAAATGCAAGAACATCGACGGTTGCGGCCTTTGCTCCTGCACCGTACGGCCCAGCGGCAACGCTGACATCCCCTCCAAGCTTGACAGATGTTGACAGCAGGGCGTCCATGCCCTTGTCTGTCATTATCATGAGGATGATCGAGGATGTCTCAGCGCCTGCCTGCAGGCCAAAGGATGCGGATGCAAGGGTGTAAAATACAGGCTGGCTCCACTCACCGGTATGCTCGTCTTTTGCTATCAGCACTCCTGTGCCTCCTTCAGCACCAAAGATAAAGGCCCCCTTGAGAAGCTGGGGAATTATTAGAAGCGCCTTGGCGCTGCACAGGTTTTCCCTAAACCAGGTCATATCAGGGTCTGAAAGGAATGACTTGAAAGTGATAGTGGCCTGATCAACCAGGGCAGATTGAACAGAATAGCCTGCATCCTGTGAAGAAATGCAGACTTTTGGGGCAAGTGAAGACAAAAACAGGAACAGTGTAAAAATAATGGATATCTTTTTCATGAAAAGCCTCCGAGCCTTTTTCTTTTTCAGTAATTATGACTGCTGCTACAGGTAATGCCGATGCAGCCCATATAGAATATTGCACAATGAAACTGCAACCAATCAATAAGTATATTCAAGGACATTGTGGAATACAATTGTTTTATGGCAGGCAGGCTTATGCGGCATGATGCAAACTCTCTGGTCATGTGCTAAATTTTTCGCAATGCCACTGAATCAGTTGAAATGTCAAGTAAATAACAAAGAGAGACCGGATATGAATGTCAATCACGCCATCAGGTATAGAAAGTCAGTTAGAAAATTTTTGAACAAGCCTGTCCCCAGGCAGCTTATTGAACAGGTGCTTGATACTTCAAGATGGGCACCGTCCGGGGGCAATTGCCAGCCATGGAGAGTTGAGGTTGTCACAGGCAAGGCCCTTGATCGTGTAAGCAGTAGCATCCTGTCTGCCAGGGAACAGGGCCGGAAACCCCTGCCAGACCTTGAATATTATCCAGAGGCCTGGACAAGCCCTTACAGGGAAAGACGTTTTAATTGCGGTATTGCCCTTTACAGCGCCATGGGAATAAAAAGAGGGGACGCTCAGGCACGGCAGGAGGCATGGCTCCAGAACTACAGGTTTTTCAATGCCTCGTCGGCCATGTTTTTCTTCATGCCACAAAGCCTTGGCATCGGCTTCCTGATGGATATGGGCATATTTATTCAGACAGTAGCACTTGCCGCTATGGAGGCAGGGCTTGCAACATGTATCCAGGCGTCTCTGGCTGAATATCCTGATATTGTAAGGGATATCCTGCAAGTATCTGATGAGTTCATGCTTGTCTGCGGCATGTCCATAGGCTACGAAGACATAGAGGCCGATGTGAACAGGTTCAGGACCAGCCGGGCAGAGCTGGAAGAGTTCGTTTCGTGGCATAAATAATAATTCCGTGATAACGGAATTGTCTTTGCACTATCAAGGTTTTTCGTGCCGTTGAAACTGGAGGCCAAAGTCCGTTACAAGTCTCCTGCCGGCAAGTGTTGCGATGGACATGGAGCCCAATGCATTTGCAGCCGCAATCATGAACATAATGACTATTTGGTAGGCAACTGCCTGCATGGGGCTTGCTCCAGCCACGATCTGGCCGGTCATCATTCCTGGCAGGGATACGATTCCCGCCACTGTCATGTTGTTTATTATGGGGATCATTCCCGTCCTGACGGCTTGGCGTGCCCCTTCTCTTACTGCCTCGGCCCTGGTGGCTCCAAAGGTGAGCATCAGTTCTATTTCCATGCCCCGGCTTTTCACGTATTCTGTGAGCCTGTCCAAGCACAGGCAGATGCCGTTAAGGGAATTGCCGAATACCATGCCGAATATGGGGATCACATACTGAGGGTCGTACCATGGATGGACCCTGAGCACCATCTGGGTGACCAGGCCGCCTGCAACCAGGCTGGAGACGGTCATTGTGACCAGTGCATCCAGATTTATGCCACTGTATTTTGTCTTTGACCTCCTTACAGCTTCCCTGCCTGCAAAGAGCAGCATTATAAGAAGCCATGCCATTACCAGAAGAGGGGTGTTGATCTGGAATATCTTCTTGAGTATCAGGCCCATTGCCCCAAGCTGCAGCATGCACCTCAGGGCTGCAAGCCCAAGTGATCTCGTGAGGCCGAGTTTAAGGGCAGTAGAGATTGCGGCAGCAATAACTATCAGCCCTACTGCCAGTAATAGATCAAACGGTGTCAGGGATATGTAATGTGCCGTGTTCAATCTTGAACCTTTTATCAGCCTTTTCTGAAAATTTTTCTTCGTGAAGGACGCAGATCACCACTGCATCCGCCTTTCTGGAATAATCCATGAGAAGCTCGAAGCAACTGTCTGCAAGCTCTGGCTCCAGCCCGGACAGCGGCTCATCTGCCATGAGCACTGGCGGGGCCCACAGGAGGCCCCTGACCAGGGCCAGCCTGTGCCTCTCCCCTCCCGACAAAGTTGATGTATTCGTGTCCATGGTTATGTGTCCAAGATTGACAGCCTGCAGGAGTTTTGCTGCGCGTTTCTCCTGGAATATCCGGGGCTGCGCAGCCTTGAACCCGTATGGGAATGACAGGTTTTGCAAGACTGTTCCCTGGATGCATGGAGCATCCTGAAGCATAAGGGTAACCCGGGAGCGCCACAAGGGAAGTGTTCCTGGCGGAAAGACCTGCCCATCTATTTTCCTGGTCTTTACCTGTGCCCTGTTTAGTCCGGCTACGGCCCTGAGCAGAGTGGTTTTTCCGCAACCCGATGGCCCGCTGATAACTGCCAGGCATGGGCTGGACAGTTTCAGCTGGATATTGTTCAGTACCCGGTCACCTTTGTCCGTGCTGTAGTCTATGGGGCCGCATTCAAATACTGTCATGGTTTTTGTAATATTGACTCCTTTTTTACCGTGTTTATCTTTTTACCAAAACAGAAGGAAAGGAGGAATAAAAAAATGTTTGAACTTACTCCATGGAAACCAGTCAATGAACTTGCTACTTTACGCAAGGAAATGGATAGACTCTGGGAAGATTTTTTTGGTACAAAGGATCTCCTTCCCCAGGCAGAAGGGTGGGTTCCGGCAGTTGATGTGTCAGAAACAAAGGATGCCGTCATAGTGAAGGCGGAAATTCCTGGCATGGATGCAAAGGATATAGACGTGTCCCTGTCAGGTGACATGCTTATTATAAAGGGTGAAAAAAAGGAAGAAAAAGAAGAGAAGGATGAGAATTTTCACAGGGTCGAGATGAGGCGCGGATCTTTCCAGAGGGCCGTAAGGTTGCCCATGGCCGTTGATAGCGACAAGATAGAGGCAAAGTATGAAAAAGGCATCCTGCGTGTTAAGCTTCCCAAGAAGGAGGAGACCAAGACCAAGCGCATAGATGTAAAATCTTAATGCATTTGACTGCTGGTGATTGATAAGTACACATAAGGCAGGGCTTAACACCCTGCCTTATGTATTTGTAACTAATCACAGGTTCCAATGGGCTTTACTGTATATATTCCCATTCTATAAGCGTTCACAGGGCACCGCAGATGTAAGGCGGCGGGCGCGCAGTCGTACTCCCTGTACTTCAAGCGCCCGCCAACACAGCAGATGCGGTGCCCTGTGAACGCTTACATGTATTTTCCCTGTTTGCCCTACTAATCAATGGATGTTCAGCCTGTTTTTACCAGGAGGCCTTTTATGAATCTCAGGCTGTCAGATGGGTCGCCTTCATCAAGCTCCGTTTCTTTTAATTCATCAAACATACGTTGCACTGTCTTTAAAGCAAGTTCCTTTATTTCAACTACTTCGTGATTGTTTATATCGGCTTGATAGTTGCCTGTGCTCTGTACCAGAGACAGAATTTCATCAATCAAGCTGCCTGCCCTGTCTTTTATCCCTTTCCCGTTTTCATCTATCATATTGATAAACCTTATACAGTCCTGGGCAGAGACGGGTTTTACCTCCATACTGCCATGGATAATGCGGTTGCATACTGCAGTTCCCAGGGCAGCCGGGGCAGTGAATTCTTCCGGAGCCATAAAATTTGTAGCCGGCCAGTCAATAACCTTTTCCCATGAATCAAAGGCGGGATTCAGCATCTCTGTAATGCTGCACCATGATTCAGCCTGCTGCAGCCGCGAACTACACAGATCTACCTGCTTAAGGCTTGTGATGAATTCATTATCTGCCGCAGCACTGTTGTATAGCATGGAGGGCCTGTAAAGGGCAGCACGTACCTGCTCCCTCAGTTCATAAGGCAGAAAGGCAGAGGATCTGCGTTCGTCAAGCCCTCTCGCCATAGTTGACAGGCCAAGCAGCAGGTGGCTGGCGACCCTGACAATTTCCTCAATAAAGCAGGATGCCAGTACCTTTTCAGGAGGCAGGGACCATTCCCTGCCAAGAAATTCCATGCCCAGGTTCAACATGGAAAATGTCTTTTTCAATGCACTTTTAAGGGCGGAAGGATCATCAAGGTTCACGGAGTCAGCCATCAGTACCTTGTTGGCTACGCCGACGCTTTCCATAACGATTCTCTCCATATCCCTGCTGCCGGCAAGCGCTATTACAGCCTGGTGCACCATGGGTAAATCGGAAATATAAAGAGTAGGAACAAAGGCCGGCATATGGTCTGAAGGCGGTAGGGACTTGAATGCTTCCACCTCTTTTCTGTGCATTTCACCAGGTTCCAGGGGCAAGTAGATGTCAAGGGATTCATAATAGTCCGGGATGCCAATATCCTGAATCCTGCCGCCTCTTAATTTGTAGGCGGTTTCCAGGTTTTCGCTTGGGGTCTGCCCCAGCATTGTTTCCAGGGCATCCCTGTAGAAGCCTGCAGACAGCCCTATCATCTTGCTCAGTAACATTCCCATGAGCGGGGCTAATTTGGGGTTTCTAAAGGCAATATAATAGACATTGTCGAGGGTAAACGCGGGCAGCTTGTCTTTTGCTTCCTGTATCTCCATGTCATCCGGTCTTTTTTGAACAAGTACGAATTTATGGAGGATGGAGGCCATGAGCCAGATGTCCTTTTGGCATATCCACTGGAGCCAGGCATCTGCCTTCTTCCCTGCATGTTCAAACATCAGCACTAACCAGGCTGCTATCTTGTCTGGTCGCAGCTCAGCTTTGTGCCACCAGTCCAGATCGAAAAAGAGTTGCAGCTGCGATGGGCGGACATAATCCAGGAGTAAGGCGGCATCTTCCGGCCCGGTTGCCTTTATGGTCCAGAACAGTTCCTCTGCTGGCAGGGCCTGAACGATCTCCCTGGCCCTGTGTGACAGCGTAATGATCTCCTGCCGTTTTTCCCAGGGGGCAAACAGGACTGTCGAGAGCTGTTCTTCTATGGTGAGTTCATTGAATTTTTTTTCTCTGAGCGCCGGTTTCATCTTGAGGAGGCTGGTGATAGAATTTGTAGTAATAAAGTTGTCTTTCATAAAACCGATATATTAAATAGCAAAATGTTAAATAACAGAATGAGTTTTCCAAAATGAGGAATAGCGGAATGCTAAACTAAATCTTAAAGTTAATCATGGTGCCGTATATAGACAAGCAGCTTTCTCCATTTATTGAACCCAAATCCTCCTGATTATCTACAGGTTATTTCCCTTTTTTTACCTCAGGTCATGCCGGGATCATGGGATAATGATTCACTGATGGCAAGGCAGCAGGTTTTTTTGAAAGGAGCTGGTTTTCATTCGAATGCAGGATAAAATTTTGCAGCATAAAGAAGGGCAGCATCATTCCGGACCTGTTGACAGGCCCTGGCAGGTTTTGCTTATTGACGATGACGAGGTCATCAGGCATACACTTGAGTCTTACTTGGTTTTTCACGGGCATTGTGATGTGTTTCATGCGGCAAATGCTTTTGACGGGTTGTCTATTCTAGAGCAGAACCAGGATGTTGACATCGCCTTTGTGGATATAAACCTGCCGGGCATGGACGGCATAGAATTCGTAAAAAGGCTGAAAAAGAGAGACAGCACTGTTGTAGCCGCTATCATCACAGGGGAACCATCCATGGATGTCATTGTCCAGGCCATGAGATCCGGAGCATCTGATTTCCTGATAAAACCATTCAGACTTGAGCAGTTCCAGGTTTCGATGGAAAGAATGGTCAAGGAACGGTCCATTCTCCTTGAAAATCAGTTCCTGTCCGAGGAAATAAGGATTAAAAAGGCCCTGGAACGGATGAACAAGAAACTGGAGAAGCAGATTCGCAATCAGCGGGTACTGTATTCAATCAGTGAGGCCATGGCAAAGATAAGGAGCACCTCGGAGCTGTATAACAAGCTGGTAGCCCTTGCTGTCAGGCTTCTTGAAAGCAGCCGCAGCATGCTGTGGATAAAGGATCAGGAAAAACACCAGCTTGTTCTTGCTGCCTTCAGAGGTCCTGTTGAAATGCTTCCGCCCAGGATAGATCTTGACACTTCTCGCCACCCCTGTGCCATGGTTATAACCGATGGCTTGCCCGTAATATTGGACGGGAGCTCAAGGGACAGTAATGGCGCCAAGGCGGCTGATGTAGTGCCTGATGATTGTTTTATTGCAGTTCCATTTAAAGTTCGGGGAGAGATACTCGGGGTCCTGGCAGCTTCAGGCCCTATACTGGAGCGTTTCAAGGGAGAGGAGGCCCTGTTTCTGCTGAATATTCTTGCAGAGAGGGCAAGCCTTACCATAGAAAATCTCCTGCTGTATGACAGCCTTCTTATAAACCTGCACGATACACTACAAGCCCTTGTAAGGAGCCTCGAGGCCAAGGATCCATATACCAGACAGCATTCTGAACGGGTAACCAGGATGTCCCTTGGCATTGCCAAGGAAATGGGATGTACTCAGGAACAGCTTGACACGCTGGCTTTTGCAGCACCTCTCCATGATATTGGCAAGATAGGCATAAAGGATTACGTGCTGACAAAAAAAGCTGCTCTTACCGACGAAGAATATGAGCTTATCAAGAAGCATCCTGTCATAGGTGCAGAGATCGTAGGGCACCTGGGCCTGCTGGATGAAGAGACATCTATAGTGAGGCATCACCACGAACGCTGGGATGGCAGAGGATACCCCGATGGCTTGGCTGGCAGGGAAATTCCCCGGCTTTCCAGGATTGTGGCTGTTGCAGATGCCTTTGATGCCATTACATCCTGCAGATCATACCGCGCGGCCTGCGGCTTGGATTTTGCAAAGAAAGAGATACTGGATAACTCCGGGACTCAGTTTGATCCTGAAGTAGTAGAGGCATTTATCTCCTACTTGCAGCGCCGCAATCAGAAGAAAGAAGCAGGACTTGTAACTGATCATGGATAAACTGTTAAGAGATATTGCATGGAGGTTTTCTGAATGGATATTGATGCCATGAGGGAACGGCTGAGAAAAAGGGCAGGCGGAAAGGCCGGCATGATCCTGATCCATGATGGCATAGTCAGGAATTCCTCCAGGTCAGGAGAGCCGGTCTCATCCATTGAAGTAGAGGTGGACCATGATTCCCTTTCAGAGGTGATGAAGGAAGCGGAACAGCTCAAGGGCGTTATTGCTGTCGATGTGGAGATAGCCACTGGCCTTCTAAACGTGGGAGATGACATAATGCTTCTTGGCATTGCCGGAGACATCCGCGAAAATACCATTGCTGCCATGGCCCATGTGCTGGACAGGATCAAGACAGAGGTTACAGCCAAAAAGGAATACAATACATAATAATATTTTCTGAAATTTGTGTTGGCATTATGCCGACATTATGCCTGGTACAGCAGCCATCCCTCTCTCTCCTGTCGAAAGTTTATTTCATCATGGGTCAGGGCATTGCCGATTTCTTCCGCGCTTGCCCCCTGTTCAACCATGCGGCGTATCTCTTTTCTGCCAATAATAAGATCCGCAGGCAGTTTTTCATATTCATATTCATAGGGCGGCTGGCTCCAGGAAAATTTATCACCATGCAGCCTGTTTATGGCTGACAGAAGGCTCAGGGTGAAGCGGTAGGGCCTGAATGTATCCTGGTTGGTTACGTGGATTTGAAATCCCCTGCACCTCTGGCCCTGCCACTTGTTAAAGGTAGGCTCAAAGAATTGTCCGCGGAGTACCATGCCAGGCAGACCGGAAAGTTCTGCCTGGAGTTGCCCTGTATCCAGGTAGGGCGCACCGAATATTTCAAAGGGCCTTGTAGTCCCCCTGCCTTCTGAGATATTGGTTCCCTCAAGTATCACCTGCCCGGGATACACCAGTGCGGTTTCAAAGACAGGCATGTTGGGAGAAGGCATTACCCATGGAAGGCCCGTGTCAGGGAAAAGCATGCTCCGGCTCCATCCCTCCATGGTTACCACATGAAGTTCCAAGTCTATCTCAAGGATGTCTTTGAACATGATGGCCATCTCTCCAAGTGTGAGGCCATGTCTCATTGGGATAGGGGCCATGCCTACGAATGAATGGAGATCATGATCCAGGATGTTGCCCTCGATTAGTTGCCCTCCTACTGGATTGGGCCTGTCAAGTACCGCCAATGCTATACCTGCCCTGGCACAGGCCTTCATGGAGAGCAGCAAGGTCCAGCAGTAGGTATAGACCCTGGTGCCGACATCCTGGAGATCCACCATCAGCAGGTCAATGAGATTGAGGTGTTCTTTGGCGGGCTCTCTGGTCTTTTCATAGAGGCTGAATACAGGTATCCCCAGTGCCGTGTCTGTATCGTGGGCCGATTCCCTCATATTGTCCTGTTTCTCAGAGAAAAGCCCATGTTGAGGGCTGAACAGGGCCTTGAGCTGTCCTGGGAATGCATTGTTGATGAGAAACCTTGCATGAACAAGGCGGCTGTCAACAGAGGCCTGGTTGCACAACAGGCCCATTGTCCTGCCTTTGGCCCATGCCGGTTTTATGGAACAGAGTTTTTCGAGCCCGGTTTTGATCACGATGTTTCTCCTGTACACTTAATGCACGGCAGCACGGCAGATTATGCTGCCCGATGTGCAGTGGCTTTCTTTTTCCTGTAGCCGTTATATATTGGCTGTTTCCGATTTGTATAATCTCTATGCTGTTTATCATGTAGATGGGAAGTACACAAACCATGTCATCTGAATTTTTGCCATGCACCCGCAGGGAAATGAACAGCCTTGGATGGGACAGGGTGGACATAGTCCTGATAACCGGAGACGCGTACGTTGATCACCCGGCATTTGGCATTGCCATCATAGGAAGGTGGCTCGAGGCCAACGGTTTCCGGGTAGCCGTTCTGGCTCAGCCAAGGCACCATGGCCCTGAGGATTTCACGCGTTTTGGACAGCCACGGTTGTTTTTTGGCATATCTGCGGGCAACATGGATTCCATAGTTTCCAACTATACCGGGAACGCCAGGATAAGGGAAAAGGATATGTTCAGCCCCGCCGGCAATCCCTATTGGGATAACAGGCGGGGCAGGGCATTCAGGCGCAGGCCGGACCGTGCCTGCATCCGGTACTCAAACCTGGCAAAGGCTGCATATCCTGAGGTGCCTGTTATCCTTGGCGGTGTTGAGGCCTCGCTGAGGAGATTCGTGCATTACGATTACCAGCAGGAGAAGCTCAGGAGTTCGGTTTTGACAGATGCCAAGGCCGATCTGCTCGTATATGGCATGGGAGAACGGGCTGTCCTGGAGGTGGCCGAACGCATAAAGGCAGGCCAGTCCCTTGAAGGCATTGCAGGCACGTGTGAACGGCTCACCAGCAGGGAATTCCGGCTCAGGATGGAACCCGCAGAGGCTGTCGTCCTGCCTTCATGGCAGGAAATAGCCTCGGATACCAGCAAGTTCCTGGATGCCGAGCTGGAAGTGGATGCCCAGAGCCGTACCTTTCAGCCCAGGACTCTTGTTCAGGCACAGAAGGGGGGCATGCATGTCTGGCAGAATCCGCCTGCAGCACCTCTCTGTTCCAGCGAGCTGGACACAGTTTACGGGCTTCCGTATGCAAGGGCAGAGCATCCGGCATTTCGGGATGTGCCTGCCTACAGGATGATAAGACATTCGGTTACCATTGTAAGAGGCTGTTGCGGCAACTGCTCATTTTGCGCTATTGCCAGGCACCAGGGCCCTGTAAGCATCTCAAGGAGCATAGGGTCTGTTGTGAAAGAGGTACGTGATATCACTGCTTTGCCTGATTTCAGGGGCACAATTACAGATCTTGGCGGCCCAACGGCCAACCTGTTTGGCTCCGGCTGCAGAAAGCGCTACAAGTGCACCAGGCGGGACTGCCTGTTCCCGGCAATATGCAGGCATTTCAAGGTGGATGAGCAGGCCTTCCTGGACCTGCTTTCAGCAGTGCAGTCTGTGCCGGGAGTGAAAAACCTGTTTGTCTCATCAGGCCTGAGGATGGAGCTGCTGAACAGGACACCGCTGCTTTTGAAGAAGATACTGGCAGAGCATACCCCTGGTGTTCTGAAGATAGCACCAGAGCATACCGAGGATTATGTGCTGGCGCTCATGCACAAGCCCGGCAGGCAGGTGCTGGAGGCGTTTCTCAGCAATGCACGCGAGGCTGCACGGGAGATTGGAAAGCATCTTGATGTATCCGCCTATTTTATCACGTCCCATCCCGGGTGCACCATGGAACACATGTTTGCCATGAAGAACAGGCTGCTGAAACTTGGACTTCCTGTGCGCAAGTTCCAGGATTTCACTCCTGTACCAGGAGTGATCTCCACTGCGATGTATGTCACCGGGCTGGACCGTTATAAAAAGGCCCCAATATACGTGGCTAAAAGGCGGAAGGAACGCATGGCCCAGAGAAAGGTGCTGGAGTCCATCATGAAAAGGCACTTGAGGCCTGTTAGACGGCATGGCTGACAGGTCTGTCACTGTTGGCACACTTGAGGTAACTCCTCCGCTCTTCCTGGCCCCTATGGCCGGTCTTACGCATTCTGCCCTAAGGGCAGTGATAGCCGGGTTCGGAGGAGTGGGCCTGTTCAGCTCGGAGATGCTGTCTGCCAGGAGCCTTCCTTGGGAAAATGCCAGGATTTCTCCTTTTCTTGTGACTACAGAAGCGGAATCGCCCCTGAGCTACCAGTTGCTTGCCGGCAATGTTGATGAGATTGCCGGGGCAGTGGCAAGGCTGGAAGAACTTGGGGCAGATGCCGTAGATCTTAATTTAGGCTGTGCTGCCCCTGGAGTCAGGCGGAGAGGGGCAGGCCTGGCATTGTGGAGCGATCTTGAAAGGCTTGGAAAAGTAGTTTCTGAGATAAGGAGGCGGACCGCATTGCCGTTCACGGCAAAGATCCGCCTGTGCTCTGGCTCCCGCCGGGTGTCCTGTCAGCAGGAATTTCAAGACAGGGTAAAATTTCTGGAAGCTCTTGGCGTGGATGCGATTTATCTTCATGCCAGGAGGGACAGGGAGCCCTTTGCCAGGAAACCGCAGTGGAAGATGGCGGGCCTTGCCAGGCAGTGGCTTTCTATACCACTGATAGTCAACGGTGGAATCTTTTCTGTCCCTGATGCCAGGAAGTGCCTGGAGGAGTCAGGGGCAGACGGCCTGATGATAGGCAGGGCCGCGGCTGTCAGGCCATGGATATTTATGGAAATGGCATCAGAACTTTACAATACAGGTTCCTGCCCCGGCATTATAGATCTTCCAAGGGTTTACATGGCCTTTGCCAGCGAACTTTTAGAGCGTTTCCCAGCAGATAGGCGGCTTGGCAGGCTAAAGGAATTCACGCATTATTTCTCAAGAAACTATACCTTTGGAAACAGGCTGGCAATGTCAGTGCAGAGGTCCCGTTCTGTTTCAGAGGCCATGGATAAGGCAATGCGTTTTTTTGAGAAAAACAGGGGCGCTGAACGGCAACATCCAGTGCCATGATTATTTCATGATGCATGCAATTCATGGCCTCCCCATGGCTGAAAAGCTGCAGGGGCGCGGTGGAGAGGCTGGATTCCATTTTTTCATTACCCTGTCTTTGAAATTCACGTGACAGGCTATGCACTGCCCTGCATCCAGTATCTTTTGCAGTTCCTTCCTGTTGAACGGGCGCAGGTCTTTCCTGGAGGTATGGGCCAGTGGCCTGCCTGAGATATCAACGAATCCGTCCAGCCTTGGAAGGCTGCTTCCCTGCTCCTGGGATTGTGAGAGAGCGGCTGTGGCTGGCGTGAACTCCCATTTGGCGTTTTGCCGGGAAAGGCTGCCTGATCCAAGGCCCAGGGCCCTCGGATCAGCATGACAGTCAGGGCAGCTTCTCGGCTTGCTGCTTGTTGTGTGGGGATCCATCCAGGATATTGTTAGGCGTTTGAAGTCGCGTTTCCATCTGCCCCTTTCATCCAGAAAGGAGATAAAATCCTGTCAGCCTGGCACCATGATTACCACTTGGTCTTCACCTGTTTTGCTGTCCTTTTTTATTCCCAGTGGAGGTGCTTCATATCTCATGTAGGACCTGAACTCCTGCCACATGCCCGGCGTCTCCCTGAGAGAGAGCTTATCCATCTGAGTCTTTGACCTGTCGTTGACCACGTGGCAGCCATAGCACTGCGGAACCCACTTGCTGTGACATGCCTGGCAGGACAGTCTGTCATGCACCTGGTGCCTGCAGTCCGTGGCAGAGAACCTGTGGAGCGGATGCAGGCGCTTGTCTTCCTTGCCCTTGAGGAAAAAGGCCTTGCCTTTCATAACCAGGTTAGTAAGCAGGGGATACTTGGGTTTTTTCAGGTTTTCTTGGAATATCTGCCTGAGCCTTTCTTTGCCGCTATGGCATGTCCGGCAGGTGATCTCAAGCTGGTCCTCAAAATGAGCATGCCCTTTGCCATCTCCCATGACCTCCTTCTGGCTGTGGCAGTCGATACATATCAGGCCCTTTTCAAAGTGGATGTCAGGTGGCAGTTTCTTAAAAAACCTGCCGTCATTGAGCTGGTCTTCCGAGAAATCTCCGTCCTGAAAAGGGGTTCCATACCCTTCTGATTCATAAATTCCATGATACGCCAGGCCAATGCGGCCACTCCTGTTATGACACCTGACGCAGTTTTCCATGGGGATGTGCCTGGTCATGTATGGGTGGTTCGGCTTCTTTCCGTTTTTCCCTTCTTTGGGCATGAAATTATGGCAAGCAGTACATCCGCCGCCTTTTTCAGCGAGAAATGAGGGCAGTGTATTTTTCTGCAGCCAGAGATGGCATGTGCCGCAGAGTTTTCTGAAATAATCAATGGCCGGGGTGTCAATGCCGGAATGCTTCAGGGCTTCTACAGTGAGGTTTTCGTTGTGGTTGCCGGTTTCCCCCCAGTAGAAGCGCAGCGTGCTTATAATCCCGCGGTTCGTGGCCATGAGGGATTTTTTGACCCGCTTCAACTGGTCAACATGGCAGCCTTCCTGGCCGCATGTTTTCCCTGCAATGTAGAGCTCTCCCGGGTTCATGACCATGCCCTTGTGCGCTATGTCTGGAGAACCCGACAGGGGATTGCCCAAGTGACACGAGTAACATCCCAGGACATGTCTCCCGTGTTTACTGTCAGGCCTTTCCTTGTGGCATGAAAGGCACATGTCTATCCGGCCGTTTGCTGTTTTTGTTACCCTGGTGGCGGTGTTGGCAGTATTCGAGGGCTTTGCAAAGGCTTTGGCCTCAAGGCCTGGGATAATGGAA
>JALWYO010000069.1 GCA_026992735.1 Deltaproteobacteria bacterium | reverse complement strand
GCAATAGCCTAATGTTGCTTCATGCATCTTTCCAGCTCTGCCAGCCTTTCTTTCCAGCTCTGTCCTTGCTGCCGGAAGGTCACTGTCCTGGTTTTGCATTCCCTGTCCATCCTGATATTCATATACAGGCAGTCTTTGCCAATGGATTCAGGCAGGAACTCTGCCCATTCCATGATTATGATGAAATCTCCTGCCAGGTATTCATCAAGGCCGATGTCCGATATTTCAGCGTTTTTCCCCAGCCTGTACAGGTCCACATGAGCAACAGGTATCCTGCCGTGACGGTATTCGTGGATGATGCTGAACGTTGGGCTGGTAACTTCACGTTCATCTATACCAAGGCCCTGTGCCAGGAACCTGGTCAGCGTAGTCTTGCCGGCCCCCAGGTCTCCGGAAAGCAGAAGGATGTCACCTGCCTTTACGAGACCGGCCATGCATAGACCGAGCTTCCTGGTGTCTTCTATGCGTCTCAGTACAATCTGGTTCACTTTATCATCCGTCTTTTCAGGAGAAATATGGCTGCCCACGAGGAAATGATTGCGTAAACAGCCAGGTTTGCCAGTGCGGGCAGTATGTTTTCATCCAGGCGTCCATAGCAGAACACCCTTGACAGGAGCACCACGCTTGAGAGTGGCAGGAGCTCCAGTATGTTTCTGATAGGGCCGGCGATGGTCTTAAGCGAAAAGAAAATGCCGGAAAACAGGAACAGCGGCGTTATTACCAGTGAGGTAAAATAGTTGAAGAAATCGTAGTTGCTGGCCACTGCCGTCATGATCATGCCCATGGCGGAAAAGATGATTCCCTCAGCAAAAAGCACCGGGACCAGCACCGCTGACCATGGAGAGGGCATGACTCCAAACAGGGGCAGCATTGCAAGCATTATGATGCCGCCGATGAGTCCTTTTGTGGCGCCCCAGAGTATTTCTCCCATGGCAAGCTCAAAGATTGAGACCGGGGTCATGAGTATGGCCTCAAATGTTCCCTGTGTGGAAAGCCTGGTGTACGAACCATAGGTGGTCTCGAATGCAGCGCCGTACATAACGCTGGAGGCCACAAGGCCCGGGGCAATGAACTGGAGATAGCTGAGACCCTCTATCTCCGGGACTGACCTGCCAAGTCCGTATCCCATTGCCAGCAGGAAGAGCAGGGGCTGGCCGAGATTGCCTATGAGGCTGGCCCTCATGTGCTTGAGCCAAACGCTGAAATTTCTGAACCAGACCTGGTACATGCTCTATGTCTCCCGCAGATTCCTGCCAGTGAGCTTGAGAAAGAGGTCTTCCAGGGTGGCGGGTCTCTTTATGACCATGGGGAAGTCCATGGCAGCACTGTCAAGCTCCCTGCATCCCTGTTTTATATAGACATACAGCCTGTTTTTCAGCCTTTCGGTACTGACATTGCAGTCTTCAAGGGCTTTCTGGAGCCTGGCCAGTTTTTCCTCAGGCCCTGAAAATTCCATGATCTCTGTGCCAAGCATGCGCTCTACCATTTCCGTTGGTGAACCCCTGGCAATGCTTTTGCCGTAGTCGATTATGATGACCTTGGTGGCCAGACGGGTCACTTCCTCCATGTAGTGGCTGGTCAGCAGCATGGTGGTGCCATGTTTTCTCAGGTGCCTCAGCCTTTCCCATATCAGGAGCCGTGCCTGGGGGTCAAGGCCGATGGTGGGCTCGTCCAGGATGAGCAGACGAGGCCTGTTCATAAGGGCCCTTGCCAGCAGAAGCCTCCTGCGTTGCCCGCCGGAGAGATTCTGGATGATCTCATCCCGCCTGTTGGTAAGGGCAAAAAATTCCAGAAGCTCGGCTGCCCGTTGCCTTGCTGCTGCCTTTTTTATCCTGAAGTAGCGGGCATAGATGAGGAGGTTTTCCAGCACTGTCAGGTCCGGGTCCAGGTTGTCCATCTGGGGGACCACGCCCACCTGGTATTTGACCTTGCGGAGGTTCCTGGGAATGGATTTGCCAAACACCTTTATTTCTCCGCCTGTCGCCACTACCAGGCCAAGTATGATGCGGATGGTGGTCGTCTTGCCAGCACCGTTCGGCCCGAGCAGTGCCAGGCATATTCCGGACTCCAGGCGGATGTTCAGGCCCTTAAGGACTTCCCTTTGGCCAAAGGTCTTTCTCAGGCCCGTGATCTCCAGCACAGGGCGTTCATCAGACCTGTTTGATGCCGATGAGCTGCCCGTCACTTGGTGATGCATGCTGCCCTGTTGACAGCTATCCTCGATGCCATGGCAACGGCAGCCTCAAGGCTACTGGAACCTGCCTGCCCTGTGCCGGCAATGTCATAGGCAGTTCCATGGTCAACGGATGTCCTGATGATGGGGAGGCCCAGGGTCACGTTCACCCCGTCTTCGAAGTGGAGCAGCTTGAAAGGGATAAGCCCCTGGTCGTGGTATTGACAGACAACAGCATCGAAGTCCCCTGTAGCTGCCCTGTAAAATACCGTGTCAGGCGGCAGGGGGCCGGTTACGTCCAGCCCCTTGTCCCTGGCAGCTTTGCATGCTGGTGCGATGATTTCTATTTCCTCTGTGCCGAACATGCCGTCTTCGCCTGCATGAGGGTTAAGGCCGCAGACAGCAATCCTGGGCCGCTGCATGCCAAAATCCTGCTCCAGGGCCCTGGAGGTTATTTCCACTGTGCGGAGTATGCGCTGTAATGTCAGCATGGACGGCACCTGGCTGAGCGGCACGTGGATGGTCACCAGCGTGACATTGAGGCGCTTGCCCGCCATCATCATGAGAAATTCCCTGGTTCCGGTCTTTTCTGCCAGTATTTCCGTATGGCCGGGATATTGAAGGCCTGCCATCTTGAGCCCTGTCTTGCTGATGGGAGCGGTAACCATGCCCGCTGCCTGTCCCTTGAGGCACAGGTCAATAGCAGCTTTTACATAGGCAAAGGATGCCTTGCCTGTGGATGACGTGGGCCTTCCCAGTTCGATTTCGTCAGGAGAGAATTCCGTAACTGGCCAGATATGCATGACAGTTTCATCATCCGTGCCGGGCAGAGGAGTGCCGGGCTGCCAGGGTTGCAGTTTCATGTCCCGTGTTCCCGTGAAATCCATGGCCCTTTCAAGGATGCCGGTATCGCCTGCCACCACCAGGGGACAGGGAAGGCCCATCCTGTTCAGCCCTGCCCATGCCTTCAGGATGATTTCAGGGCCGATTCCCGCAGGGCATCCCATGGTTATAACCAAGGGCCGGGCCGCAGAATCCTGTCTGTTGTCAATTTCCATCGGTCTTTTCCAGCAGTACTTCATCCCTGCCAGACACTTCCCGGAGATATACGTTTACATGTTCATCTTTCGACGTGGAAAGGGTGAGTCCAGCATAGTCAGGCTGTATGGGCAGCTCTCTTCTTCCCCTGTCAACCAGTACGGCTAGTTCTATCTTTCCAGGGCGGCCATAGTCTGTCAGCGCGTCCAGGGCAGCTCTTATAGTCCTGCCGGTGTAAATGACATCATCCACAAGGATGATGTTTTTGCCGTTAACAGAGAAGGGGATGTCAGTGCTCCTAACAATAGGATGCTGACTGAGGGTGCTCCAGTCATCCCGGTACAGCGTGATGTCCAGCACCCCGATATCAGGAGCGGTATCTTCTATTTCATGGATCTTTTTCTGAAGCCTGAAGGCAAGCGGTACTCCGCCTGTCCTTATGCCCACCAGGCAGAGATTTTTTGTACCCTTGTGCTTTTCCACTATCTCGTGGGCCATGCGGGCCAGTGTTCTGTCCATCTCCGTGGCGTTCAGCAGGGTTCTTTTCTCAGTGTTCACTCTGTTTCTCCTGAAATTTCCTATCCCGGGGTTTGTATGTGCTTGCAGTGGTGCCGCAGATGCAAGACCGGGGACATGAAACATGTTCCCTCAATTTCAAATATCTGACAATGAAACAGATGCGGTCTTGGAGAACATGTAATTTCATCCACTTCTGGGTATTATAAGCACCTGGCCAATGTACAGGCAGTTGGATGACAGCTTGTTAACCCGCCGCAGCTTTGATACAGATACATTGTATCTCCTGGCAATCTTCCAGAGAGTATCCCCGCTTCGCACCACGTATTTGTTTCCTCCGTGTTTTGCCATCTTGCCACGGGATGCATATCTGTAGGAACGGGTGGGAATCTTCAGGACCTCGCCGATCATGATGGTATTTCTCCTGATCCTGCTGGCCTTCTTGATGGCCTTCATGGTTGTATGATAGCGGCTTGCCAGCAGGGAGAGGGTCTCTCCCTTTTTCACCCTGTGCCTGACAATATATACAGGCCCCTGTCTGTGACGAGGCTTCGGCGGAGTCCATCTGGGTATTTCGTCCAGCCTTGCAAGCAGTATTTTGCCGTAATGTTTTGGCACCTTGAGTTCAAAATCTGCCTCAGGTGTAACCTGGTAACGCAGGGAAGGGTTAAGTTCTGCCAGCGTCTCCGGGGAAACAGCTATTGCCTTTGCTATTTCACTGAGTCGCATCTGCTTGTTTATTCTGACCGTCTCGTATGGCACAGGACTGTATGGATCGTCTAAAACCATGCCGTATTTCTCCGGGTTTTTTACGATCAGGATAGTGGCAATGAAGCGCGGCACATACCGGGCGGTCTCCCGTGGAAGCCTTTGATAAAGATCCCAGAAATTGTCCAGGTAGTTGATCTTCTGCCTGTCAATGGCCTTGAGCACAGTCCTTTCTCCACAGTTATATGCAGCAAGAACTGTGGACCAGTCACCGAATATTTCGTGCAGTTCAGTAAGGTATGCAATGGCAGCCCTGGTGGATTTTTCAGGGTCCATCCTCTCGTCTATCCATATGTTTCTTTTCAGGCCGAATTTGTAGCCGGTCGAGGGAATGAATTGCCATAGCCCCAGGGCCCTTGCCCTGGACAGCGCCCTGAGTTTGAAGCCGCTTTCAATCAGGGGCAGCCAGGAAAGCTCCTCAGGCAGCCCCGCCTTTTTAAGCTCCTTTACTATCATGGGCCTGTATTTGCCGGAACGTCTATAAGAGGCCAGGAAAAATTCCCTTTCCCTGCCAGTAAAGCGGTCTAACTCCTTTTTAACATACTTGTTGACAGTCAGGGGAATGGCATTTTTAAATCCCCTGGTGGTGCGGAAGCGGGATGCGTGAATCTCGAGTATTCTTTTGGAAATGAGGAATCTCAAATCGTCTTTTTGCTGGGTGATATCAGGGTCGTCATCTTCATTTTGTACGCTGATAACCAGG
>JALWYO010000068.1 GCA_026992735.1 Deltaproteobacteria bacterium | reverse complement strand
GTCCTGATGGCAAGGAAGGTATCCACCACCCGCTCTGCCACCTTGTCAGGATCGAGCCTCCTGTATATCTTTGGATTCTGGCTGGTAATGCCCTTTGGACAGAGACCTATGTTGCATATATTGCAGCGGTTGTGATCCTCGGCACCGAGGCACCCTGCAGCTGCCTGCATGATATATTTTCCAAGATGGACTCCGCTTGCCCCCAGCATAATGAGCGCCATGCCGTTCTGGGTGACATTTCCATTCTTTCCAACGCCGCCTGCGGCAAACAGGGGTATCTCGTTCTGCTTGCCCTGGGCGCAGAGATCCAGGTAACATTCTCTGAGGTTGGATGCTATTGGGTGCCCCATGAAGTCCATGCTGACGTTATAGGCAGCGCCTGTACCGCCATCCACGCCATCAATGAGAAGGCCGCCTGCATAGGGATTCCTGACCAGGTTGTTCAGCACGGCCTTTGCCGAGTTGGAGCCTGAAATCTTGGGATAGACCGGCACCCTGAAATCCCACGCCATGGAAAGAGACTGGATCATCTTCATGACCGATTCCTCGATGGAATAAAGGGTCTGGTGAACCGGTGGAGACGGCAGGTCCACGCCTTCGGGAACGCCCCTGAGGCGGGCAATGAGCTTGCTGACCTTGAACCACATGAGCAGTCCGCCATCACCGGGCTTTGCACCCTGGCCGTACTTTATCTCTATGGCAGCCGGGTCACACTTCATCTCCGGGATGGCCCTGATGATCTCATCCCATCCAAAGTAGCCTGATGCAATCTGCAGGATGATGTATTTCAGGAACTTGCTCTTAAGGACCCATGGAGGGCAGCCGCCTTCACCAGTGGCCATGACCACCGGTATCTTGTGTACCTCGTTCAGGTAGGCGATACCCTGGAGAAGCCCCAGCCACATGTTTGGCGAAAGGGCACCGAAGGACATGGAGCCGATGATAAAAGGAAATATTTCCCTGACAGGGGGTATCCACTCCCCCTTCATCTTGCGCTTCAGGTATTCTTCAGGAGAAAGCACGCGCCCCAGCAGGGTATTTACAAAAAATTCATGCCGGCCTGCATCAAGGGCTGGATCAGTGAGCATGGAAATCCTTGTGAAGATAATCCTGTCAAGAAGGTTTGCACCAGGCTCATTCCTGCGCCCTCCCCTCTTGTATGCATCACCATGCTGGTTAATCTGGAAACGCACCCTGTCCCTTGTGGCATTGGGGACCGGCTTGATAGCCTGGTTTGGACACACCATGGCGCAGAGCCCGCAGCCCACGCACCTTTTAGACACGTCCGTCTTCTGTCTTATTCCAACAAAGGTGCGGTAGGAAGTCTTTCTCTCTGCGGCATTAAGCACCAGCTTGGGCATGCGCTGACGCATGTAGGAAAGCTTTATGGCATTCACCGGGCATACTGCCGTACACCTGCCGCACAGGGTGCAGCGGTCTTCCCGGTGCTCGATTATCCAGGGGAAATCGTTAGCCGCTAAGCTGCTTGGGGTAGAGGGAACTGATCGAATTGGGACCATATCTTATACTCCTGTCTATCTGGGGGAACTATTACAGTATGAGGACGCATGGGCTGGAAATCCAGGGACTTGTCCCTGTCAGGGATCATTGCGTCCACTCCGCACATCTCAGAGGCCATTGCCCAGGTTCCAGGCTTGCCTCCAATGGTTGCTGGCCGCAGCTTCTTGGCATCCATCACCAAGAGGCAGGTTTCATCCGGCAGAGTGCCGATGACTGCATTAGGACCATCAATTATAAGCCTTCTGCAGACATTCCGGAGGCCAAGCAGAAAATCGCCCTGCGGATGCTCTGAAAGTTCTTCTGTCTTCAGGGGTGTAATAACATGCTTGTAGGCCTGGAGCGGCAGCTTTAGCTGTTTCAGAACGTAGTGAAGGATGTGCGTAAAGACCTCGCTATCCGACTGGTAACCTACATAACCGGGAAAACCCTTGCCAGTGAGCCAGTCCTTGATGGGTATGAAGGCGGTATTTTCGCCATTGGTCATGGTGGCAATACCCTGAATAAAAAACGGATGGCAGGCATAAAGATTGATACCCCAGTTGGTATTCTGCCTCCCCTGGGCCATGCAGACCCTTGCCTTTATCCTGTCTTCATTGAGGCCCAGGGCCTTACCCACCTCCAGCGGCCAGCCTACTTCCTTTATCATGATGACATCGGGCCAGAAGGCAAAGGCAGTCAGGTCGCCGTCATGATCCTCACCATCTTTTCTCAGGGCCAGGCGGGTAAACATAAGCTCCTGTTCTATCTCTTCCTCGGAGAGATCGTTCCATGTCTTGGGAGTCTTATAAACCCTTAATACATATTTATACCTGTCCTTTGCCTCTATGTGGGAGAGATCCACGTTGAACTCGTGATCATATTTCAACTGGAATCCCCTGTCCTCCATGAACTTATTAAGCCGGTACAGGGCCTCTTCCGTGTGGGCTATTCCGGAAAGAACCGGATCGCGCGAATTATAACTGTAATCCGTAAACTGGACTCCCCGCATAATGAGTCCCAGTCCACTGCCGTCATAACCCTCCTGCATGGCTTCCATGGCCTCAAACACCTCGAAAGGTGAAAAGGCCTCGTTGGAGGTCTTCAATGCTAAGCGGCACATAACAATACTCCTTTATTAAAATAAAAATAAAAAAATCAACCTATTATGAAATTATTAGACAATGCTTGGGAAGGATTTTCTATCCAGTCAGGCGAAATAAAACCAGGAAAGACAGCTCCCCTTGCATGTGCGGCTACAGCAAGGCAGATCCAGATAAACGGCTCCCGCTCCCCTTGTTGAGCCAAAATATTTATACCTAAATCCTGCAATTGCCGAGTTTGCCGAAGATGCAAGGCGGAAGGGACGCAGACGTATTTTGATACTTCAAGTCCCTGACAACGCAGCAGATTCGGCAAACTCGGCAATCCCGAAGGGTGGCGAATGCGAGGGAAAAATATCTGATGGTGAATTCACCTAAAAAGTGAAACTTGCCCCTCAAATATCCAACAAGCACTTTGTTGATATAATTAATAAATTTCATTTTCCTCGCATTCGACATGCAGGATTTAGGTTATACAGCATGGTCAACTATTATCGAATATAACCGCTGGGAAATACAGCGACAGACCATACTTTCAAGACAAAATGCCAAAAAAGGTGATTACAATGAAAGAGATGGCTTGTCAATCAAAAACCGGGTAGATGGCACAGGCCAATAATTCACTGTCCATACTTGTCCATTCTGGCATCACCTGCAGCAAGACGGTTCACGGCTGTCCTCTTACTGGCAATCTGCACTAATTTACACTTCTGGACTCTAAAAGCGGTTAACAGGCAGATATTAGAGAAGTGCAATAATAAGCTTCAAATACGCCTCTTGAATGGAGTCTGCAACTGTGTTAAATAGAGAACCTCTTCATCACAACTTGGCGGGGCGTAGCGCAGCCTGGTAGCGCATCTGCTTTGGGAGCAGAGGGCCGGGGGTTCAAATCCCTCCGCCCCGACCATGTTTTCAATACTCTCTTTCTTTTGTACAGCTTAATCCCCGGTAGCAAAATTTACCTATGTCAAGATAGTATAATTCATCGTAAAAACATGGAACTATGCAACATCTTTCAAGAGATATCTGAGGATTTACCAGAAGAATTTTTCCAGGAAATTGCCAATGGCCGGGTATTCAGGCTGGAGAGGATAGTTTCCAAGGGGCATATTACTCCTGAAGGACAGTGGTATGACCAGGATATGGAGGAATGGGTCTTGTTGCTGAAAGGTGAGGCTGTTCTCAAATTTGAGGAGAAAAACAGCATTTACATTAGATAACCACGAAGTTCACGAAGGACACGAAGAATTTATATTAGTATCACTTCATGGTCTTCGTGAACTTCGTGGTAAACAAGCTTTTACTGAGCTGAAAGTAAACCAAAATCATTAGCCCTGATTTATTGAGAAGTTACTTAATCCCTGCCCATGCAAGGCACAGGGTGGAATGGCCCCCTGAGGAAGAAGATACAGTATGGTTGGCGTTTCATTTTAGATCTTAGCAGCCCTGGCTTAACAGGGAAACGCCCCTGCAAAGATCAAAAACTGACGAGGCAGAACCCGGCCTGGCCATCACATGAGGCCGGTTTTCTGTGGATAATCTGTTTTGGTGCAACATCAGCCCTGGAACCGGTAGTTTCCTGTGGCTTTTCAGATGACGGCGGTGTGTAGTCATGCCTTTCCGGCTGCACTGTTTTTCCTGGGAGTCCTCCCCTGCCATGCTTGCCATAGTCCATGGATTGCGATTCTGCCCTCTGTGCCTTGACCTTATGAAGAATAGATCTCTCTGGAGTACTGGAACCAGTACTCTGGCTTTCCTCCGGGCCTCATGCAAAACCAGCAGAGCTTACTGTAATAAAGATTGCGGCTGATAGGAGCAAAATAAATTTTTTCATCGAGCTTCTCCGTCATCCAGGTAATGATTATGCTGATAACTTTCATCCACTACGAATCTTCTCATCAATTACAATTGTTAGTTCATGATTCGTGCCGTTTTTAGCAGATTTTTCCCTGCTGTGGAGTCAGAAATCAGATTTTCATGGCAATATTACGAGGATTCCAGCCCTTTGATAACAAATTCATGTTAACATCAAGCCATTTTTTGTCACTCCATCGCAAAAGCTGCTTCTGCGGGATGAATATCACCCAAATCCTGCATGTCGAATGCGAGGAAAATGAAATTTATTAATTATATCAGCAAAATGCTTGTTGAATACTTGAGGGACAAGTTTCACTTTTTGGGTGAATTCACCATAGATATTTTTCCCTCGCATTCGCCACCCTTCGGGATTGCCGAGTTTACCGAATCTGCCGCGTTGTCAGGGACTTGAAGTATCAAAATACGTCTGCGCCCCTTCCGCCTTGCATCTTCGGCAAACTCGGCAATTGCAGAATTTAGGTATCAACATTCAGGCGCCCTGGAACCTCCAAAAGTAGATTCTCCAGGCTGCACAACACCATCAGGCAGTTCGGGTACACCTTCGCATCCCAGTATATAACCTCCATCAAGGACAATCCTCGAACCTGTCATGAAAGATGCATCAAATACAAGATAATCAACTGCACTGGTTATGTCCTTCAAACTGCCGGTACGCTTGAGAGGTGTATGCTGTAAAATAGCTTCTTTCTGCTTGCTGGTAAGAAGGCCCCATCCCCTGGTGCCAGGTCCGTGCCTTGTCTCAAAAAAACCGAGAATCAACTCGTTTACTCTGACCTCCGGCGCCCCCATCCTGGCCCATTGCCTGGTCAACAGCCCCAGTGCCCTGTTTGCCAGGCTGTAACAATCATTAAATACCAGGCCGGCTGGACCTGTCCGGCCGGTCATTCCGGCTATGGAGCCGATATTTATAACCGATGACATCCTGCCCTTCCTAAGATATGGAAGGGCCGAGTTAAACAGGTTCCACTTGGCTGTAATTGTAGTATTGAATTCCAGCTCCCACTGCTCAGGCGTATATGCTCCGTGTACTACCGGCCATCCTCCGCGCTCTATGTTGTTTACCAGGATGTCCAAGCGGCCGAATTGCCTGATTGCTTCCTCCACTGCATTTTCTGCATGGGTTTTGTCCCTTAAATCCGCAGACACTGCATGGTAAGGAGTCCCTGTTTCCTTCATGGTTCTGTGCATCTCTTCCAGGTCATCAAGCCAGTCATAGTAGGTAATAACTGTCATTATTCCCCTTGCTGCAAAGGAGCGTGCAATGGCAAGACCTATGCCCCTTATGGCCCCTGTGACCAGTGCGGTTCTTTCTTCAACGTGTTTTCCCATGGCTTTTTCCTCAACCTCATTGTTATAGACAGGGTTTGCGATTATACTGCAGACAGAGTCTACGTACAGCCCGGGTCGGCATGGCCTTCCGGAGCTGCGTCCATGACCATGAAGATACAACATGTCGCCGTTGTGTTTTCAGGTTAATAAATACCAATGAGGAATAAAAATGTTTGCTCCCAAAGATACTGAAAAACCCATAGTGCCGGTAAGGTTAAACCTGGACAGCACATTCTGCTTTTCGTGTGACAGGGATCTAGCCTGTTTTACCAGGTGTTGCCATAATAATAACACCTATCTCACTCCTTACGATGTAATAAGGATAAAACAACGCCTGAACATGCCGTCAGATGAATTGCTGCTGCGTTTCACAGTACCAGGCAAGGTAGAGGCATCAGACTTGCCTGTGCCTGTAGTAAAACTCAACCCTGAAAAGAACAATGCCTGCCCCTTCCTGGGTGAAGACGGCTGCAGCATATACGAAGACAGGCCTGTGGCCTGCCGTTATTACCCGATAGCAGCAGGGCTTTTTCACAATGCAGATATTGAAGATAACGAGCGCTTCTATGCCCTGGTAAAAGAGGGGTACTGCCTGGGTCATGATCTTGGCCAAGAGATAACCATTGCCGAGTGGCGGGAGCAGCAGGGTATTCCAGAGTATGACAAATACAATAAGGATTGGGTGGAGATCATTCTGAGGCGTAAAAGCCTTGGACCATTTGTCACCATTCCGGAAAAGACCCTGGATATGTTTTTCATGGCCAGCTACAACCTGGATGCATTCAGGCGGTTCGTTCTATACAGCCCCTTTCTGAACATCTACGAGATCCCTGAAGACAGGCTGGAAAAGATAAAAACAGATGACATAGAGCTGCTTAAGCTCGGCAATGACTGGCTGCTTACCATCCTTTTCGGCGCAGGCATACTGAAGATAATAGAGCATGTTGTATCCGATGACGCCATAGAAGTAGATTAAACCGACTTACCATGGATAGCTGTATCTTTGATTCCGACCATGCAAAAATTGAAAATAGCCGCCAAGATAATCCTCGGAATAATCTTATTGGCAATGGCTGCGATAATGTTCAAGGGGCCATCAAAGGCCGTACTGGAATCAACACAGCAGGAAGCGCGGGCGCTGGCTTTAAAAAGGGAATTTAAAATAAACATAGAAAAACACTACCAGCAGCTCAAGTATCTCTATCTAAATAAAAAATGGTCGCAGGCGTGGAAAGAGGCCAAAAAATTTGCTGATGCCAAGAGACTCGACTACATGGATGTAAGCCTGATAATCAACAAAATAAAGCAGGGTTATAGACAATACCTCTTGAATGAACTTAAAAATGGCGGGGATGATAATGGCAGCACAGAGGAGACAGGGCTCATCTGCAGCAAACTGAAAGAGCTGGGCATGGATGCCAACAGCAGCGGCATTGCAGGCAGATGCAGTATTCCGTTAACAGACATGCCCGGGCCTGCCAATACGGCCTCAACAGACAAATCACGTTGTAACTACTGATTCACAGGTTCCAATGGACTTTACTGTATATTCCCATTCTGTAAGCGCTCACAGAGTGCCGCAGATGTAAGGCGGCGGGCGCGCAGTCGTACTCCCTGTACTTCAAGCGCCCGCCAACATAGCAGATGCGGTGCCCTGTGAGCGCTTACATCGCGTTAGTTATCCTGCCCGTCTTTGCCTCCTCTCTGGCGCATAACGCTCCCAGGTCATGACCTGAAGGCCTCTGGTACACCCTCAGGCCGAATTCACCAACGCATGCAAGCACGTGGTCGAATATATCTGACTGTATGGCTTCATAGTTCGCCCACTTGGTATCTGCTGCAAAGACATATATCTCCAGGGGCAGGCCAT
This sequence comes from Deltaproteobacteria bacterium, assembly GCA_026992735.1. Lineage (GTDB taxonomy): Bacteria > Desulfobacterota > Dissulfuribacteria > Dissulfuribacterales > QOAL01 > QOAL01. Next base: position 9,597 of record JALWYO010000068.1, on the reverse strand, counting down.
CAGGCCCGGGAGCCTTTTGCCTTACAAGAAATGTCATGTCATTTCTTATCTCCGGCTTGCTGCGAAGATATTCCACAAGATAAGCCCTGAAGGTGCCCAGGTTGGTCATCCTCCTGCCGTTCACCACTACGCTGTCATCGACATCGTGGACCCTGTTATACTCATCAAGCTCTTTAAGCTTTGCATCAATATAATTCTGTAACAATTGAATCTTTCTGAATTTTTTGATCATATCCATGTCACAGAAACGAACGCTTAACTGGTCTATGTATATGGATCTCTTGATCCTGCGGCCACCTGAAATCTTCATTCCGCGCCAGTTCTTGAAGGACTGCTCCATGAACCTGTACGTCGGGATAGTTGTAATGGTCTTGTCCCAGTTCTGAACCTTTACCGTGTACAGGGCGATCTCTGTCACCTCGCCATCGGCATTGAACTTGGGCATCTCTATCCAGTCCCCTACTCTCATAAGGTCATTGGAAACTATCTGGATACCTGCAACAAAGGAGAGAATAGTGTCCCTGAATATCAGGAGCAGGAATGCGGTAAGCGCACCTATACTGCTCAGGAATGCCCAGGGTGACTGGTCCAGAAGCTGGCATACTGCAATTATGCCCGCAGAAATATACAGCAGCAGCTTTACAACCTGGACATAGCCCTTCATGGGCCAGCGCCTGGCTATAGGTTTCCGCCTGTAAACCTCGAGGCCTGCGGAAAGCAGCCTGTCCAGGGCCATAACAATGGCAAAGATGGCCAGTGGATAAGCAAGCCTCAAGAGGGCCTGAGGAAAGCCGTGTATCAGGCTGCCTGCATAATTGAACACTATGACAGGGGCCAGCAGAGACAGGGGCACAAAGACCCGCTTTTCTATGAAAAGATCATCCCACTTGTTCCTGGTGCGGCGCAGGCTGGCATGTATCAGCCTGATTATCAGGCCCCTGGTAAACAAGTAGCTGGCCAGGCAGACCACTAAAAGTATAACAGTGACCGCGCTCCAGTACAGGATGGGGCTGACATCGAGATACTGGTGAAGGAACTTGTCTATCCCGATACCAAGCTGACTTATGGTATGATTCACGCTATCTGCCAACAGAATGCCCTATCTTTACCCGTGCCTGAAGCTGCTTCCAGGCAGCAATGACCTGATTCCTAGTTTCATCCATTGAACCGGAATTGTCTATGATAATATCTACATGTCTGCGGATAAGCTCTTCAGGAACCTGTGCTGCCAGCCTCTTCCTGGCATCCTCGGGTGAAAATCCTCTATTGCTCAGCCGGTGCAGCGCCTTGTCCCTGGAACATCTTACCAGGATTACATAATCGAAATCTTTCTGCATGCCGGATTCAAACAGCAACGGCACCTCCGCCACCACTATACTGTCCGCATACGCCCTGGCCTTTGACATTATGGCCTCGTAAACCCTGGGATGCAACATGGCTTCAAGGGTTTTTCTGGCGCTGTCCGAGCTGAATACCATGCCCGCCAGTTTCTGCCGGTCAACAAAACCGCCTTTGAAAACACCCTCTCCAAACGCCTTTTTTATCTGCTCCCTGACATCCGGCCTCACAAGCAGTTGACGCACAAGGTCATCGGCACTGAGCGTAACAGCGCCAAGTTCCTGGAACATCTGCAGGACAGTGGATTTTCCGCTGCCGAAATTTCCTGTAACAGCAACCAGCATAAAAAAGCCTCGGCCAATCACTATCCAGGATGACAGCTTCGCAGGCACTGACACCTGCATTTACGCCTGGAATAATCCCAAATTATGCAGCTGGGATAATGCAATCCTGTCAATATGCGCATCAGGCCCTTATTCTTGCCTGCCGGCTCTTCCTGAGACGTATTGCCTTTGGAGTCACCTCCACAAGCTCGTCATCATTTACATAGGCGATGCAATCCTCCAGGCTCATCTCCACGTGCGGAGACAGCACTACCGCTTCGTCAGACCCTGAAGCCCGCATATTGGTGAGCTTTTTGCCTTTGGCAGGATTTACCACGAGGTCAGCAGCCCTGCAGTGCTCTCCTATTATCTGCCCCCTGTAAAGCTCCTGGCCGGGCCTGATGAACAACTTACCCCGCTCCTGAAGATTGAACAGGGCATAGGCAACACTGGTGCAATTCTCCTTGACTATCATGGCACCGCTGGTCCTGTTCTGTATATCACCTGCATAAGGCCCCCAGTGTGAAAACACATAGTTCATGGTGCCCATTCCCCTGGTATCTGTCAGAAACTGGGAACGGTAACCCAGCAGCCCCCTGGTCGGTATGTGAAAACGCATCCTCACCATTCCGCCCTCTATCTGCATATCAACGAGGACACCTTTCAGGCTGCCGAGTTTCTCTATGACCACGCCCTGGTATTTCTCATCTACATCGACGGTCAGCTCCTCGTAAGGCTCCATAAGCTGGCCATCCTCTTCCTTCATTATCACGCTGGGCCTTGTAACCTGGAACTCGTAACCCTCCCGTCTCATCTTTTCTATAAGAATGGAAAGGTGCAACTCGCCCCTGCCGGAAACCCTGAAACCCACCCCATCTTCAATAGGTTCCACATGCAGCGCAACATCTGCAAGCGTCTCCCTGGCAAGACGCTCCTCAAGGTGACGGGAGGTCACGAACCTGCCATCCTGCCCTGCAAACGGGGCGTCATTGGGGATAAAATTCATGGAGATGGTTGGAGGATCAATCTCTATAAGTGGCAAGGGCCTGGGATCATCCGGATCAGTAAAGGTCACCCCTACTGTAATATCTTCCATGCCTGCAACAGCGACAATATCGCCTGTACAGGCCCTTTCCAGGGGAACCTGCCTGTTGCCGGAGAATCCGAATATCTTGGTGATACGCACAGGCACTATGGAGCCGTCCCTCCTGGCCACCACCACAGAATCATTTATGCCCATGGTGCCATTGGCCACCTTGCCTATTCCAAGCCTGCCCAGGTACGGAGAATAATCTATGGTGTTCACCTGGAACTGCAAGGGTTTTTCAGGGTCCCCTTCAGGAGGCGGGACATGCCTGACTATCATTTCAGAGATGAGCTCCATACCGGAACCGGGCACAGGGTTATCATCAGGAGATTCAAGCATGTAACCCAGCTTTGCCGAGCCATAGACCACTGGAAAATCGAGGATCTCGTCAGGCGCATCCAGCCGGGCCAGGAGATCAAATACCTGATCAACACACCAGTCGCACCTTGCAGCATCCTTGTCTATCTTGTTGACCACCACGAGTATCGGAAGATTTGCAGCCAGGGCCTTTTTCACAACAAAAAATGTCTGGGGCATTGGCCCTTCCTGGGCATCTACAAGCAAAAGGGCTCCATCTGCCATGCGCAGCACACGCTCCACCTGGCCGCCAAAATCCGCGTGACCAGGAGTATCTATAATGTTTATGCGGTAATCTCCATAGCGGTATGAGCCGTTTTTGGAGGCGATGGTAATGCCTCGCTCACGCTCCAGGTCCATAGAATCCATAAGGCGCTCCGCCACCTTCTGGTTGTCCCTGAACATGCCGCTCTGACGAAAAAGCTGGTCCACAAGGGTAGTCTTGCCATGATCAACGTGGGCAATAATTGCCACGTTTCGTATATTTTCCTGTTTCATGTTCCTCCGAAATTTTACAAATAAAATGCAAAAACCGCGGTATCATCCTGCCAGATCAAACACGAAATACATGACCCTCATAATACACACGAAAAACCGGTGGCAGAGGCAAAGATACGTAACTGATCATGGGATACGGGGATTTGTTGCGGATCCTGCTAATTTTATAAGCGTTCACAGAGTGCCGCAGATGCAAGGCGGCGGGCGCGCAGTCGTACTCCCTGTACTTCAAACGCCCGCCAACACAGCAGATGTGGTGCCCTGTGAACGCTTACAGCCGGGTTAACACAGCTGGCTGTTAGCATAGGTCACTTACCGGCATGAAGCAAGTCCTAAATGAGCTGCGCCGGGCTTGAGGCCGCTGGCATTATTTCTTGAGAAATTTTTAGAGGCAGCCTTCAGTCAATTCAGTTTAAAATCAATATTAACGGAAACATTCACAGGCGGGAGTAACTCTCTTGGCGGTGGAGGAAGTGGGGATGCAGTGGTTACTGTCTTCAGTGCGGCCAGATTGAGGTCTCTCCAGCGGCATGGCCTGACAATCCTTGCATTTTTTATGTTACCTTCCCCGCCTATGAAAAAAGATATATGCACTGTTCCCTGCCTGCCCAGACGCCTTGCAGGCCCTGGATAGTGCTTGTGGGCCTCTATGATCTGCCTTATTCGGCTTAAATAGCCTTTCAGCCCTGCCTGCAACCTGCCAGGCCCCTGTCCCGCCACCCTTTTACTGGCCCTTGCAGACAACTCCGGCGGGCTCGATATTGCTGCTTTTGGCCCTGTATCCGGCTGCCCTGCATCTTTCCATACAGGCAAGGCCTTCGTGTTCCTGTCAACATCCGGGGATTCTTGCTGCAGGCTCCCGGCTGGCTGTAACGACTCTTTCCCTTTTATGGTTTCAGGCTCCGGTTTCTTGACGGCCTCGTTCTTTATTGAGATTTTTTTTGGCTTGTTTTTCTCCAGCCCATACTGACCATGGCCTTTTGTGCTCCTCTTTCCTGTTATAATGACAGTACCGTCACTGCCTGATGTAGTGACAGGCCTTGTCCTGGCCTTTTCTAAAGGAAACCGATTGGCCTTTCTCTCCGGCACCTGCCCTTCCAGGGCTTTTACTGCCCCGCTTTCACCAGCCAGCACAACCTGTATGGATTGTGGCCGGTCTCTATTCTCAAAAACAGTAGCAGTGAAAAGACATAAGTGCATGAAAAAGGATATAATGAGAAAGAGAAGTAAAACACCCTTGCTGCTCATACTCCCGGTCAATGTATGCTTCCGGATGCCTTTGTGGAAATCAGCACCCTTTTAATGCCTGCGGCCTTTGCCGCATCCATGGCCTTTATAACAAACTCCATGGGTGCCAGGCGATCCGAACTGATTTCCATCATGTCCAGCTTGCTTCTTGAGGCCATGGCCTTAAGCCTGTCAGGCAGGGAGGCCTGAGAGACCTCCCGGCCTTCAAGGAAAAAACGGCCATCCCTGGTAATGGCAATCACAGCATTAGACCTTTTAATATCCTGTCCGTAACTACTCTCAGGCAGCTCCAGATGGACCTGCTGCTCTTCCACGAAGTTACTTGCCAGCATGAAATAAATAAGAAGCAGAAAGACAATATCTATGAGCGGAGTAACAGGGATACCAACCGCCTCAGTTCCATCAAGACCACGCCTTTTCACTGCTGTCCCTTCTCCTCTTGGCCATGACCTGCCATTGAGTTGCACATACCCTTTATAAACAGAACAGCCATGTATTGCAGATGACCTTCAAACATCCTGATTCTGGACATAAGAAACCTGTGACAGAACAGGAGCAGTATAGCCACTCCCAGGCCAAGAGCCGTTGTCAGCATGGCCTCCCATATACCACCAGCCAGCATCCCGGCATTTACTCTGCCACCAGCCGCCTCTATTACCATGAAGGCCTTTATAAGTCCTGTCACAGTACCAAGCAGCCCGAGCAGTGGACTTACAGCAGCCAGGGTGGACAGCAAGCCGGTATATTTTGCTGCCTGGTTCACTTCAGAATCTATGTGGAAGTCCAGAACAACTTCTACAGCCTCACGATCTTGACAACATACAGAAGCAGCCTCGGTAAGCATCCTCGACACCGGGCCACTGGTACTGAAGAAACCCTTGAGAAACCTGCCGAGCCTGCCCGCCCTGAGCTCGCCTTCCATCTCTTCCAGCAGGCCGGCTTCCCTGCGCCTGGCAATGAAGAGGTACCAGAGCCTTTCCATGAATATGGCAAGGCCAAGGACAGAGCAGGCCAGAATAGGCCACACAATAGGGCCGCCTTTATGCAGCAGGGACAAAAGAGAAAGCGTATTCATGGAGCCCGCCTCGTTTTACCTGTTATCGTGAACGGATCACCTTTTTCATGGTGTATGCAGGCCGCTATTTTATCTTTTACCTCAGGGTGTATCAGCGATGCCACAATACCCAGAGTTTCCACAAAGGTACGTGGAGATGGACTGCACAGCAGGTCAGGATCTACTGTATATACATGGCCATTTCGCACCGCGCTTATGGTAACAAACTGCATCCATCTCTGTTTTTCCATGGCAGCCCTGCCTGTTTCAGTACCCATAATGGCTATTATAATTACCTGGGGATTGCCAGCCAGAACCTTTTCCATGCCAATAAGTCCAGTGGGCTGATCTGCCACAATATTGATGCCGCCGCCAAGCCGGATGTAATCATTGGTAAAGGAACCGGGCACGGCAGCATAGATCGGATCTGCTCCAACCTGAAGGAATACCCTGAGAGGAGACAGCCCTGAGACAGCCGAGACAATGCATTCCTTCTCCTGTACCACAAAATCGATAATTTCATCTGCCTTGGCCGCCATGTCGAGAAGCTCGCCCAGATCCCTGAACTGGTCACAGATAGCCCGGAAGGAACCGGGCTTGGGAAATCGCACCACTCGGATTCCCAGTGATCTCAGCTTTTTTATATCAGTCGGCAGGGTTAACGGCGTGGCCAGCACAAGATCCGGCCTTAGTGCCGCTATCTTTTCAATATTTATGCTCGTGAGTGTACCTATCTTTTCAATGTGCCAGGCTTTTTCAGGCCTCACACAGTAAATGGTATCACCTACAAGCCGCTGGCCCGCACCGAGCAGAAATACATTTTCCGTGTTCAATGGCCCAAGAGAGACTATCCGGTTAACCTGCCTTGATGAAGCACAGGCAGGGTTGAGCAGGGCCTGCGACATCAACAGAACAGATATTAAAACACGCACTGCCGCCATGGAGATAAAGGTCATCGAGGATATGGACATTATGCCCCTGATCAATAGTCCCACCTTAGCCCCAGATAAAAATTTGTCCCAGGCATAGGATAATCCTTGACGTATGCATATTCCTCGTCAAACAGATTTCTGACCTGGCCCTTTACAGTAAAGTCTCCAAACTTTGCTGTCCTCAGTAGGCAGTATTCACCTGCAAGATCCACCACGGTAAAGCCATCCATATTTATTACAGGTGCAGGATACTGACCTGACGCCCAATCCTGCACATCCTGCCCACTCGTGTAGGCCACGTTTACACGGGCAGACAGCCTGTCGCTATCCGAAACTGCAATACCAGAGGAAAGATTCACGGCACTGGTGTAAAGCAGGTGCTTGTCGGTATCATCATCGTGATAATCAGTAAGCCAGGTCATGTTAAAATAAGGCTTTATTTCCCATGCAAGACTAAGGGGCTCACCTATATCATAGGATAGGGCCATCTCAAGCCCTTCTATGGTGGCGGATCCGATATTATCCCATGAACTGCTGCCATCGGAAAGATACACACTCTCTATCTTGTCCTTGAAATCCGTGTAAAAATAGGTGAGAGATGCGGAAATACCGGCCTTCATATAGTCGATACCGCCCTCATATGTATGGCTTTTTTCAGGGTCAAGATCGGGATTCCCCCTGGTTATGCCCCATGAGCTTGCGCTGTAACCTGCAAGCTGCCATGCAGAGGGCATCATGAATCCCTGTGCATACTGAGCCCTGAGCTTGACCCCATCCATGACCTGCCATGCCATGCCAACCATAGGAGTAAAGTGGGTCTCGTCTTCATCGTTGTGGTTTGATGAATTTACCTCGACCGAGTACCAGTCGTAACGCATTCCAAGCGTAAGGATAAGCTCATCATCCAGGAGACCAAGACTGGAGATCATGAACAGGGCCGGGTTGTCGTACTCGCTGTCCCGGGGATCCCATGAAGCAGTGATATCGTATTTTATCCAGTCAAGGCCTGCAGTGAGGCTGAGCGGTCCGAAACTGCCCGTTGCCTGGGCCTGGGCACCGTACTGGTTGGTATCGTTGACGGAAGTCTTGCCGGTGTCCCAGCCGTCCGGATCGGAATGCATCGGGTCAGTAAAGTCATCGTCATCTTCGCCCAGGAAACCCCTGGCCATCCACTTAAACCGGCCATCAGTGACCTGGCCGTTGTAACGAAAATCCAGTGACCAATGCCGTTTATCCGTGTAATCATCATGATCATTTCGGGTGATGTACCCCGGTGCCCCGACATTGTTCGCATTATAGTAGGTAAATACAGCTCCGATGCGGTTGCCTGCCATGAATTCATATCCGGTGTTGATACTCGTTGCAGCCTCGTAATCTATATCTGTGTTATAATATTCATTTCCATCACCATCTTTGTAATTACCCCAGCTGGACACTTCAAATGCCCCGGCAAAATCAAAACCATCTGCCTTGAAAGTAGCGCCTGCGCTGCCCTTGGCAAGGCCGAAATTTCCTCCACCACCTTCCATGGAGACAGAATTGGCATCCCCCTTTCTGGTTATGACATTAATCACCCCGCCCATGCCCGAAGAACCATATTGGACAGCCCCTGGACCACTGATAATCTCGATCCTGTCAACATTGATTGTCAGAAGCTTGGCCAGGTTGCCGGTCCCGGCACGCCGCCCGTCAAGCAGAACAAGTACATGGCTCTGAAGGTCGTTGCCATGGGTATCTGTCCTGAAGCCCCTTATGCCAACAGATGTCAGGGCACCTGGATACTTCTGAATATGTCCAAGGTTTTTCTCAGACAGAAGCTCACCTATCGTACGGGCAGCAGACGTTTCTATCTCTTCCCTTCCGATAACTGTTACATGCGAGCTGATCTGGGATATAGGCTGTGGGGTACGCGTGGCAGTTACCACTATATCTCCGAGAGATACTGCCTGATCAGCAGGCTGATCTGCTGAGGCCTGGGCAACAAACAGCAGTATATTGCACAAAACCAAAATAGAAATGCCGAAGAAAACAGCACATTCTCTCCTCATGATCTCCTCCTCTCATGTGGAACACATAAGGAAGCCCTGTAGAATTTTCAGGCTGACCGACTTCGGCAAGATAACAACAGCAGAGGAGGAGGATGAAGAGGAAAAGGAAACGAGTGCGCCAGGCAAACAAGAAATACGCAAGATCAATCCGGCAACGGTGCCGGGAATGTCGCCTGAACGGAAAATTCTGCAAATGACAAGGGAGCCTGAGCCACGCTGCTCCTCATACTTCTTGTTCCCCCTCCAGGCCGGTCTACCGGCTTGCGGATCATCCTACTCAACTGCGCCTTCCCATTACGCTATAGCGTAACAGTGGCTATGTGCAGCTTTCGTCCCCGCTTACGGTTGCGGGCCAGCGCCGGACTTTCACCGGACTTCCCGATTCTCCCTGATTGGTCAGGGCACCTGGAGTACAATTAGTTACTTTATCTGTAACTTCTCAAAAAAATCCTTGAAATGTAGAAGTAATTCACATTTACATTATATAATCACGAAGTTCACGAAGGACACGAAGAATTTATATTAGTATCACTTCGTAATCTTCGTGTTAAACGAGCTTTTGCTGAGTTGAAATTAATCCAAAATCATTAGCCCTGATTTATTGAGAAGTTACCCTTATCCAAGATTATCTACAATTGGCATTAACATACAAGGACATACTTTTCAAGGATGCATTAATGCTAACCGGCCCGTCTGATGCGCGCTAACAACC
>JALWYO010000067.1 GCA_026992735.1 Deltaproteobacteria bacterium | reverse complement strand
ATTATACCGGTATCATAGAGGTCTTCCGGTTCGGGAGATTCCTGGCGGACATCCTTTTGGGCCGTAAGCATAAGCAGCCTGTCGTTGGTGAGCGCCTCGTTGACTGCGGCAACGGAAGACCCTCTTCCTACAAACAAGGGGATCACCATTGAAGGAAACACGACAACGTCTCTAAGGGCCATAAGAGGCAGTATTTCAGGTATTTCGTAATGTTCAGGTATTTCCAGGTCAAAAAGGTCCGTAATAGAACTGTCAAACTTCATGGTCAATAGAGACTCCTTTGTCAGGCAAATTGCCCTTGATATGACAGGAAACAAAATGTTTTTTGCCTATCTCGCGCAGTTTTGGCCTTGACTCAATGCATTTCTCCCAGACATATGGGCATTTTGGCGCAAAAACACAACCTTTGTAACTACTGTCCAAGGCATTGGACAAGCTGATGCTTCCAGACGCCTTACTGGGAGAAGATCTGCGATTGTGCCTGTAAAGAGCCGGATCTGGAACAGGCACGGCATCTATCAAAAAATGTGTATAAGGATGATGAAGTATTTTCTTTCCATGTTGCTCATTCAGCCCAAAGGCGGATCGGGGCATTATCTCCATTATATTTCCCTTGTACATTACAGCAATTCTATGGCTAACAAAACCCACCAGAGGCAGATCATGGGATATAAACAGGCAGGAGATTGCGCGGGATTCGTGCAAATCCATAAGCAGATTGATAATCTGTGCCTGAACGGATACATCCAGGGCTGATGTCGGCTCATCTGCCACCAAAACATCCGGAGAGGTGGCCAGGGCCCTGGCAATACAGATCCTCTGTCTCTGCCCGCCACTGAACTCATGAGGATACCTGTCCAGGATGCCCGGGCTGTCCAGCCCGGCGGTACGCAGCAGCTTCCGCACCTCTTGGCGGAGCCTGTTTTCTTTGACAAGCCCATGTATTCTCAATGGCTGGCTAATGGTTTGAAATATGGTCTTTTTGGGATTCAGGGATGAAAATGGATCCTGGAATACCATCTGCACCCTCTTCCTGAACTCCTTCATGGCATACCTGTCGTTGAAAGGTATAGGCATGTTTTCGAACAGGACCTCTCCTTCAGTAGGCTGTTCCAGGCCAAGAATGAGCCTTGCCAGCGTGGACTTGCCACATCCGCTTTCACCTACCAGGCCCAAAATTTCATTTCTTTGGAGTTCAAGGCTGACCTTTTCCAGTGCCCTGACCTGCTGGACCGGGCTGGAAAAGAACCCCTTTCTCACAGAATAGAATCTGCTGACAGAACGCAGCTCACAAAGGACTTGCTGTTTCATCAGGTGGAAAACAATACCTTGCCGGTCATCTCACCAGGGCTGGAAAGGCCTGCAATAGCCAGCATGGTAGGGGCAACATCTGCGAGTATGCCCTGCTGCATGGAAACAGAACGCCTTTGATCATCAACAAGATAACATGGGACAGGATTCGTGGTATGAGCTGTTGCAGGACTGCCGTCAGGCAGCTTCATTACTTCACAGTTGCCATGATCTGCGGTTATTATCACGCTTCCACCCCTGCTCCTGAAAGACTCAGTGACCAGTCCAACGCACTCATCAACCACTTCACATGCCTTTATGGCAGCTTCCATGACCCCGGTATGTCCTACCATGTCACCGTTGGCAAAGTTGACCACAATCATCTGATATATGTCTTTTTCAATGGCTTCTTTCAATGAGGCCGCTATTTTCCTGGCGCTCATCTCCGGCTTAAGATCATAGGTGGGGACCTCTCTTGGTGAAGGTATCAGTATCCTATCCTCCCCTGGGAAAGGCTCTTCTTCGCCGCCATTGAAAAAATAAGTGACATGTGCGTATTTTTCCGTTTCGGAGATCCTCAGCTGCCTAAGCCCGGCCTTACTGGCCCATTCACCCAGGATGTTTACCAGATGTGCTGGAGGAAAAGCCACTGGCAGTTCAAAACTCTCGTCATAGCGGGTCATTGTCACATAGCTGGCAAGCCTGGGCCTGTCGTGGACATCGAAAAATGAGAAATCCTTCTCGGTCAATGCCCTGGTAAGTTCCCTGGCCCTGTCTGCCCTGAAATTAAAAAATATGACAGAGTCTCCGTCACTGAGCGGGCCTCCAGCATTGTCATCTTTTTTGCACACCTGGTTCTCTATTAATATGGGAGTTATAAATTCATCTGTCTCTCCCCTGGCGTATGCATTCCTGACAGCCTCTATCGGGTCTTTCTCCAGGTGGCCTCTGCCACGGACCAGCATTTCGTATGCACGCTCTACCCTGTCCCAGCGCTTGTCCCTGTCCATGGCGTAGTAACGGCCGCATACAGAGGCAATGGTGCCTGACTGCAAACGGTCCATTTCTTCCATAAGTCTCTGGAGATGCTGAATCCCGCTTTTTGGAGGAGTATCCCTGCCATCCATAAAGGCATGCACGCAGACCCTGTTGCCCAGGCCAAGGTCAGCCGCCATCTTCAGCAGGGCGAAAAGATGCTCCATCTGGCTATGCACTCCTCCGTCAGACACCAGGCCCATCAGGTGAAGCCTGGCATCGGGGCTGGCCTTTATGCCTTCCATAGCCTTACAGAGTACGGCATTCTTGAAAAAGGAACCATCCTCTATGGCCATGTTGATCCTGGTGAGTTCCTGATAGACGATCCTGCCAGCGCCAAGGTTCAGGTGTCCAACCTCTGAGTTACCCATTTGACCTGCAGGCAGGCCCACTGCTTCGCCAGACGCCTGCAACAGCGTGAAAGGATATTCTTCCCTATAACTGTCCAGGTTTGGAGTGCGGGCTATCCTGAAGGCATTGCCGTCCTCTTCCTCGCGCCAGCCACATCCGTCCATTATTACCAGCATGACCGGCCTGATGTTACTTGTTTTGTCAATCACTTATTCTCCTCCTGGTCCAGCATGTCTGCCCACAGGGCACCCTTTCATACAATTAGGCAATTTTTGATAAAGGAAATGCGTATGCATGCCCTACGTCTTGCATTCCAGCCATATAGTTCAGAGTAGAGGAGTGCCACTCCCCCCTTGTCAAATCGAACATCGAGTTTCCCCCGGTCTGGCTCTAAAAGCACAGGAGCCGTCACGACACCGTGTCGGGGCAAGTTCAGCCCGTGCGTTACCGCACGAACCCGCCCCCAACCTACATATCCAAAAGGGCAACTGATATGATAACCTCCTTCCAGGTTATTAGATTACAAGCTCGAAAGCCCATACACGATGAAACTCAGGGGCACCAAATTTGCGGGGCAACCAAGCTTCACTTTGCACTGAACTTGATGTTAGCACAGCGTAACAACGGCCGCCGAACTATTTAGCGTTCCCCGGAGTGCCTTGTTCGGCAAATCGCCCTCTTGATTCTTTAATTGCATCAAGAATGTCGTTTGTAGTTGCTTTGGTTTGGATACCCGGAACATCAAATGGTGATTTTACACTTTTTCTAAAAATGATTGAGAAGGTTTCCCCACCTCTCCTTTTTATAATAACTTCTTCTGTGCGGGCAATATTCAGTATGCTGGAAAGACGCTGTCTTGCTTCAGAATAAGTATATACTTTCATGATAGTTACTCCAAAAGTTCAATCCCCATTTCCCTGGCAATCCGTTTCATACCATGATCGAGGGTAAGTAATGGACTTCGAAGGCCATTCGCACATTCTAAAAAATAGGCGTCATAGGCGTATATGTTAAATTTTACGGCGATTTTTAAGGCCGATTTCATGTTGATACTCCGCAAATCAACGGGTATATGTTGGACGATTTCCCACGAAGAAGCTACCTCGCTTGCCTGTAAAGAACCTTTTTTCAGCATTGCCGTTAATGCATTTCCAATCTCAAAAGGCAAAACTTCTGGAGAAACTAAATCACAGCTTTCAGTAAGTCGTATAATTAAATCTCTCTCCGGCTCATTTAGGGCAACAGCGAGGAATGTGTTTGTATCTGCAATTACTTTCACAAGTACAATTGTACAAATTTACCTGTCTTTGTCAAGCCAAACAGCCACACAAGCGGACCAGACCGCTGTTGAACACAAGAACAGAAATCAACCTAATGTTCAGTTATGATCTGACCGGTCTCTCTCTGGCGTAAACCTTGGAGCCTCGCTCCAAAGGCCCTCAAGGTCATAAAAACTGCGCACAGACTTGTAAAACAGGTGAACCACTATGTCCTCGAAATCCATAAGTATCCACTTGCCTTCGACCTCACCCTCGACACTGTGACACTTTATGCCCTTGCGGCTGAGATCTTTTTTCATCTTGCTTGCCATGCCCTGAACATGCCTGGTGGAACGGCCTTGGGCAATGACAAAAAAGTCTGCAATAGGAGAGATATCCCGCATGTCTAACACACAGGTATCCTCTCCTTTATTGTTTTCTATTTCTTCCAGTATGCTGTTTAGCATTTCCATGTCTGACAAGGCCTGGGCCGGCCTGTCTGCATCAGAGCCCTGTTTGTCAGCCCTGCCAATTGATGATACGTACAAATTGTTAATGACCATATAACTCCTTACTTTTTCAGGCACCAGGAACCTCACAGAGAGCCCTGAACGCACCCTTTTTCTTATATCAGTGGAAGATATCTCCAGGTGTGTGGAATGAACTATTCTAATCCTGCCACCCTGAGCAGACAAGAACAGGCCTGGCCTATCCATGTCTGGATAGAAGTCCGGGAACATCCTCTTGATACCAGCGGCTATCTTCTGTTCCGAATCCGGAGGCCTTGCGATCACCACCAACTCGGAAAGGACAGGAAGCCTTTGATAATCTTTCCAGGAAGTTATTTCAAGGAATGCATCCGAACCAACCATAAAAAACAAGCGCAGTGGCTCTCCGGCCCTGCATGACAGCTCTGCCAGGGTATCCACTGAATAAGATGGCCCCTGCCGTTCCGCTTCCAGGCCGCTAACCCTGAAATGACTTATGCCTTCCACAGCCAGCTCTGCCATTCTTATCCTGTGAATGAACGATGTCAGGTTCCTGTCAGCCTTGTGTGGAGGGACAAAGGCTGGGAGAAACCATACCTGATCGAGAGCAAGCCCTTCATGGACTTCCTCGGCAGCCCTTAAATGGCCAAAGTGGATCGGGTTCAAGGTACCGCCGAAGATCCCGATCTTTTTCTGTCTACTGCCTGATCTGTCCGTCACCGAAGGCTATGAACTTGGTGGTTGTAAGTTCTTCCAGGCCCATTGGCCCGTAAGCATGAAGCTTGGAGGTACTGATGCCAATTTCAGCACCCAAGCCCAGCTGACCTCCGTCATTGAACCTGGTTGAGGCATTTACCAGCACAAGGGATGCATCCACCAGGTCTAGAAATTTCCTGGCCCTGGCATAATCCCTGGTGATGATGGCCTCGGTATGATTTGAGCCGTATCTGTCTATGTAATCCATGGCTTCCTGCATGGAATCTACCACCTTGGTGACCAGAATAAGATCCAGAAATTCCTGGCCCCAATCGTCTTCGGAGGCAGGCACTGCAAAATCCAAAATCTGTACAGTGCGGCCACAGCCCCTTATCTCCACGTTGGCTTCCTGGAATTTTCTGCCCATGATTGGGAGGAATTTCTCTGCAATATCCTTATGAACCAGCAGGCCCTCCATGGCATTGCAGACACCTGGACGCTGTACCTTGGCATTGAAACATATATTTACGGCCATATCTATATCGGCAGTCCTATCCACATAACAGTGGCATACCCCTTTGTAATGTTTCAAGACCGGTATCCTGGAATTTTCCACCACAAATCTGATTAGGCCCTCTCCTCCCCTGGGGATAATAAGATCTATCTCTTCCTCCCTGGAAAGCATTTCGGTAACTGCATCCCGGTCTGTAGTGGGAATTACCTGTACTGCATCTTGTGGACAGTTGAATTCTGCCAGAGCATCCTGGAGTATTGCGGACAGGGCCAGATTGGAATTTATGGCATCAGAACCACCCCGGAGGATGATGGCATTGCCTGCCTTCAAACACAGGCCGGCAGCATCGATGGTGACATTTGGCCTGGACTCATAGATCATTCCGATCACCCCAAGAGGTATCCTGATCTTGCCCACCTGGAGGCCGTTTGGACGCTTCCACATCCTGTCTATTTCTCCTACAGGGTCCGGCAGGGCTGCGACTTCTCTGAGCCCCTGGGCCATGGAATTTATAACCTTATCTGAGAGCTCCAGCCTGTCAAGGAAGGCGGAGGACAGCCCTTTGGCCCTGCCGTTTTCAAGATCCTTTTTGTTTTCTGCCTGCAGGGCAGACCGGTTATCGATGATACGTTCTGCTGTTGATAGCAGAACCCTGTTCTTGGTATCCGTACTCAAACTGGCAACAGTTCTTGCTGCTGCCCTGGCCTTTCCGGCCATATCGGCAATAAGTGTGGCAATTTCGGTCATATCGATTGCTCCTTTTTCTTACTTATCAGCAGGTTATTGGGCATGTTATTGCACGCATCAACTTATGGTAAATTATATTTTATATTTTACCAGCAGCTGTACTAAAAAGGGGGAATTTCAATAAATTCCCCCCAATTTAACCTCTTAGCCCTGGAATTGCCACTGCTTGATACGGCCTCTGGACTGCTTATTCCACGGCCACTTCGATCTTTCTGGGCTTTACCTCTTCACTCTTAGGCAAAAAGATATTGAGCACACCTGCATTCATGCGGGCCTCTATCTTGGATACATCCACATCAGGTCCAAGGGTAAAGGCACGCTCAAATGCCTTGCCGTTAAACTCTACATAAAGCGGAGTGATGTCCTTGGGAATTATATCGCCGATTTCCCCTCTTATGGTCAACCTGTTCTTATCCACATGGACATCCAGATTTTCCTTTGGCACTCCCGGCATATCTGCCAGAAGGAGGATTCCCTCTTCTGTCTCGTATATGTCTACTGGCGGAGTCATCACTACCGGCTGCCTTTTCTGTTCCTGGGCAGGCCTGGTTTCAGTCTTGACTGCCATTTCTTTTTCTTTTACATCAGCCATGTTACCTACCTCCTTAAAACACTTTATTATAATACTCTCTGCATGTTAATTTCTGATGGTATTTCAGCTTACAGCTACTTCTATCTTCCTGGTCTTCTCTTCTTCTTTCTTTTTTATGCTTATACTGAGAATGCCGTTGGAATATTTTGCCTCTATCTGAGATGTATCAAGGCCATCTGGAAGGGCAATCACCCGCCTGAATTTTCCACTGAAACGTTCCTTTCTATAATAACCCTTAACCTTCTGATCTTCTCCTATATCAGTGGATGTGTCACGGCCTGCAGAAATAGTGAGCATGTTCTTCTCAACTGTAAGCTCTATCCCCTTGGGATCTAACCCTGGCGCAAAGACATAGATAAACACCTTGTCAGGTGTTTCCCCTATGTTTACCGCAGGGATTGGTGTCCTTGTGCCGCTGGCCCCGGGAGTGGCAAAATAATTCTCATTGAATATCTCTTCCATTTCCCTATTGAGTCTGTCAAAATTCTGCCATATAGGATCACTTAAAGAAAACCATGGCCTATACATAATGCCTGTCCTCCTTTATAAAAATAAACAAAATATTAATATTTTAAGTACGATATCGATTGATTTGTTTTTACAGTAAGCACTCTGTTGATGGAGTCAAGGGCGGGAAGCGTAAAAAAACCCCATTCCTGACAATGAACAGATTCAAGGAATGGGGCCTTAGAAAGACTGGTATGAGAGTTCGGTCAGCGTTCTACTCTGCCTTCTATAAAGTCTTTAGTGCATTTGAAGGCCATGTCATCCGTCATCTGCTCTGGCGGATGTTTCATGAAATATGCTGAGGGAGAAGTAAGCGGACCGCCAATGCCCCTGTCCAGGGCAAGCTTGCAACACCTTATGGCATCAATGGCCACACCTGCCGAATTCGGTGAGTCTTCCACAGAGAGCCTTATCTCTATGTTCATGGGCACGTCACCAAAGAGCTTGCCCTCCATGCGGATAAAGGCCAGCTTGTTATCCTTCTGCCATGGCACGTAATCACTGGGGCCTATATGGATATTTTCGGGCTCAAGTGGCTGTGGCAAGACTGACTGCACGGCCTCGGTCTTGGAAAGTTTCTTGGATTTCAATCTGTGCCTGTTCAGCATGTTTAGAAAATCCGTGTTGCCGCCGGTATTAAGTTGATAGGTCCTCTCCAGCTGTACACCCCTCCTTTTGAAGAGATTGGCCAGTATCCTGTGGGTAATGGTGGCCCCTAACTGTGATTTGATATCATCCCCTACGACAGGAATATTTTTTTCCCGGAATTTTTCTCCCCATTCTGGATCACTGGCAATGAACACGGGCATATTATTTATATAACCAATACCAGCATCAAGTGCGCACTGGGCATAGAACCTTACGGCCTTTTCCGAACCCACAGGCAGATAATTTACCAGCACCTCAGCACCTGAGTCCTTCAATATGTTTACCACGTCTTCAGCACTGGGTTCAGGTTCATCAGCCAATACAAATGTACGGTCTTCCGGGTAGTCGGCCATGTGATCGGAAAATCCATCCAGGACTCTGCCCATATTGACCTTTACGCCCGTCTCAGCAACGTCCCTGCAAAATACAGTAGTACAGTTGGGCGGAGCAAAGATGGCTTCTGAAACTTCTCTGCCTACCTTTCTGCGGTCTATATCAAACGCAGCCACTACCTCAATATCACCCGGCCTGAACCCGCCAATCTCCCAGTGCATCAGGCCTATTGCATCCTCCGGAGCCTTGTTACGGTAATAGTTAATTCCTTGCCATAACGAAGAAAAACAGTTGCCGATCCCCGCTACAGCTATTCTGATTTTAGACATCTGTCCCTGATCCTCCCCTGAAAGTACCTATGATCCGGCATTCCTCTTAGCCGTCAATTGTTGGTTTCTTCCTGGTCTTCAATAGCAATTTCAAGTTCAAAAAAGCTCGTACCACAATCATAACATTTTACATCGATCATATCCTCTCTTGGACGGGAAACATATATTTCATCACTGCCGCAGGTGCATTTTCCTTCAATAGAGTCCTTTATAACTTGTTCTATCTGCGGCTGAATCTCTGCTGGTATATCTGGATCAAAGCTGATTTTCACTAAATCCTCCAGTGCCTGTATAAACTGCCCAGTCTCATTTATTAAAAAACCTAATCATTCAGTGTAACAATTTCCTTTTTGATTTGCAAAGCATTTTAGTCAAATCAATGACCCAAAAACCCAGTAACAGCTTAAAATAACAGAAAAAAAGCGACCGGGATACTCTCCGCAGCCGCTTTACAAGTTATAAATATGGCGGAATTGCAACTGCCATGTTCAAAGTTTTCTATAATTAATATCGCGGGAGTTATTTACCTCCATGGGGATTGTTCTTTGCGGGCTTGGGGGTTTCCAGCAAAGACTTGTTGACTTTTACCGGATATTTCTTCTCCAGCCGGGCAACAATCTCTTCCCTGATCTTGCGCTGTTTCTCTCTGGTCAATTTCTGCCTTATTCTCTGCTCTACATCCTTGAAGGTCTGCTGCTGGCTGGGTCTTTTGCCTTCAACCTTGATTATATGGTAGCCAAAACTGGTTCTTACAGGTTTGCTTATCTCGCCCACCTTGAGAGAAAAGGCAGCCTTTTCAAACTCCGGCACCATCCTGCCCTTTTGGAAATAGCCCAGATCACCTCCTCTGCCCCTGGAGCCGGGATCATCCGAGTATTTTTCTGCCAGCTTGGCAAAATCTTCTCCCTTCAGCGCTTTTGCCCTTATCTCTTCGGCCTTTTTCTTTGCCTTGGCCAGAGCCTTCTTGTCGGCATTGGGAGAAACCTTTATCAGGATATGACGTGCACGCACCTGTTCGGGCCTGGTAAATTCTGATTTATGGTTTTCGTAATAATCCTTAACTTCCTTGTCAGTAACCTTGACCTTGGCCTCCACGTTTTCCCGCATAAATTCCTGGGCGAGCAGGGCATTGGTCATGTCTTCGATACGTTTTTTGACTGCAGGCTTGTCCTGAAGATCTTGCTTTCTCGCCTCTGCGGCCATGAGAGTAAGCTGTACCCAGCGGTCAAGAAGCTGTTCCTTGAGCTGTGGATTTCTGGCTACAGCCATTTGCAGCTGCGGTGGCAGAGAGGCGATCTGGTCGTTGAATTTCTTCAAGGTCAGCTTATATCCTGCGACCTCGGCAAGGATCTTGTCGCCCTTGTCACTTCCGGTCTTGGCAGCAAAACAACTGCCGGTCAGCATTGCTGCGGCAACAAGTGCCACTGTAAAAATCGATAGATTTTTTTTTGTCATCACGTTCTCCTTTTTGTAATATTTTCAATAAAGATTAGGGAAAACTAAATCCTTGGCGGTGGCGGACCGCCTGGCCTGCCACTCTTTCTGGATAAATCCGTATTATCAGTCCAGACATTGCGAACTGTCCAGCATATTGGCCAAAAGACAATGTTGATTTAAGGGATCAAGGATCAACCGGAGCGGATAATGGCCCTTGCTCTGTAGATACCTGGCTTTACGGTAGTATTGGGCAGGACCATGGAATCTGGTCTCAGAAATACGCCGGGGTTAGTAACAGAATTGCATCCTGTCTGGACCCGGTCACCTAATATTGCACCTATCTTTCTTCTCATGGTGTCGCAGATTTCTCCTTTGCCGATTCTGATCTTGACAGATCCTGGGCCAAACTTGAGGTTTGCAAGTTTAGTGCCAGCGCCGAGATTTACCTGGCTGCCCAGGATGCTGTCGCCGATATATGCGAAATGGCCGGCCTTTGCCCCGGTCAGCATGATGGAATGCTTGGCCTCAGTTGCATGGCCCACCACGCAGCCCGAGCAGACAAGACAATCTTCCCTGAGATATGCGCCCTGGCGTATTTCCGTATCCTTGCCGATTATGGCCGGCCCTTTCAGAAGCGCTCCAGGCTCCACTATGGTGCCTGAAGCTATCTCAATCCTGGAATCCATGAAGACCGAGCCAGCACAGAGCACAGCGGCTTCAGGGATCATCTCGCCCTCGCTCCAAACCTGCATCCTTGAAACAGTATCGTCACAGATGATTTCAAACCCCTCGTCTAACCATCCATCAGGCAGAATAACCAAGGGTTTCTCCAGAGGAACCCCTATTTCCACTGCATCAGGCAGATTGGGCCTGATTGATTCACGAATAAATGACTTGAGATTGTTCAAAGCATGCCAGACCGGCTCATCTACCGCAAACAAGGGCACCAGCCTGTCTGGAATTTCCTGAAAAAAATCACTCCAGACCGGTAGCGGTGTCATTGCATCTTCTCCTGATCCTTGACGTGATCACGCAGCAACCTGATGGCCAGCTCTATATCGTAAAGCTGCAAAGGAGGCTTGCCCTTCCTGTTTTCCGTTTCATAGACCTCGGCAGCCTGGTTGATGGCTGTCCAGGGCAACCAGCCGTGCTCGTCCCAGAGGGACGGATCTTCACTGTCCCATAACCTGAACTCGATGTCATCCTCGCTGAGCCTCACATACATACGCAGGTTCTTGTTTTGCAGAACCGGATAATAATAGAGCCCTCTGCTGTCTTTCACGATTGCTCCCGCCTTGTGTTTTCATTATTTACGAGGCCTTTGGAAACCGCCCTCTTTTCCCAATATAGGATATTTTCAATTTCGTCAACATGGCAAACATTATTGAATACCCCATACTAACCGGCTGAAAGTAATCTCATACAGGAAACCGGTCAATAGCTGTATGGCTGGTGAACTATCATTAGTAAAATTTTCTCAAAAGTTGCGGGAAAAATATCTTTCAAGCCCGAGTCACCATGATTACTATGTGACGAATATTTGTCTCTATTGGCTGTTTTTTATCCCATATCTATCCACTGCAGCGCTGAAGACAATGCATACACAGGCGGTATTTTTTGCCTGTCTTTAAGAAAAGAGGACTTAATACCATGGAATCAATTGCTTTGACTCCTGACATGCTAAAGGTATTCGCACTGTTACTGGCAGCTATTCTGGTATTCGTATTCGAATGGCTGCGTGTTGATGTGGTAGGCATCCTGATCATGATACTCCTGCCGCTGACAGGTGTACTCTCAGCAGAAGAAGCCACAATGGGGCTCAGCTCCAATGCCGTTGTCTCCATACTGGCAGTCATGATAATCGGGGCCGGTCTTAACCGGACCGGAGTAATGGATGTACTGGCACAAAAAATAATCAGGGTTGCGGGAAAGAGTGAGAAACGCATCATGGTAGTAGTATCAGCTACTGTCTCTTTCATCTCCAGCTTCATGCAAAACATCGGGGCTGCAGCCCTGTTTCTACCTGCTGTATCCAAGATAAGCCAGCAGCTGCGCATTCCTCTTTCCAGGCTCCTTATGCCAATGGGATTTTCTGCCATCATAGGCGGCTGTCTAACCCTGGTGGGCTCAAGCCCCTTGATTATGCTCAATGATCTCATGGGTTCCTGGTGGGCCAATAACCAGCAGGCCCTTGGCGGAGCTACATTCAAACCTCTGGGGTTGTTCAGTGTGACTCCGGTTGGATTAGTGCTCCTGGCAGGGGCCCTGATCTATTTTATCCTGCTGGGCAAACTGGTTCTCCCTGCCGCAAAGGCGACCAGGGGCAGTAAAGGCATCTCGCAGGACAAGCTCAGAGAAATATATGAACCGGAGCTGGATCGTGCTGCACTAAAGGTGCCTCCAGGATTTACCCCCAGGACACTTGAGGAGCTGCAGACAGGCCCCCGATTCCATGTCACCATAGTAGCAATCTTCAAGCCATCTGGGGAAAACGACCTGATACCAGGCGGTGCTTCCCTGGTTGAGCCTGAAGATATTGTCGTAATCATTGCCTCTGAAGAGCATATACGTGGCATGGCCACTGCTCTGGGATGGGACATAACGGAACTGGAAGATGAATTTATACAGGAATTTTCTTCGTCTGGCTATGGTATAGTGCAGGGCATTGTGCCACCAGGCTCAGAACTTGTAGACCATACAATGGAAGAACTCGACTTCAGGGACCGTTACAAGGTGCATGTCCTGGCTGTTTACAGGGGCAACAACATTATATCAGAAGGCATGAACGAGCTCAGGCTCCAGGCCGGGGATGCAATGCTCCTGATGGGGCCATGGAAGAAACTGGCGAAGATAAGAAAAAACCTTGACCTGGTATTCACAGAAGAGCTTCAGGAGGAGGAAACCGTGCCGGAAAAGGCGGTGCCGGCCCTGCTGTGTCTTGCAGTAGCCCTTGCCCTTGCCATGATTTTCCACGTGAAACTATCCATAGCGCTGTTCACCGGGGCTATCGGCATGGTGCTTTTCCAGGTCATCTCTATAGATGATGCTTACAAGTCCATAGACTGGATGACCATATTTCTCCTGGGAGGGCTTATCCCCCTCGGCTCTGCCTTTGAAAAGACCGGGGCAGCCCAGTATATGGCCGCCAAGATAGTCGGCGCCACAGGAGAATTTTCAACTGTAACCCTGCTGTTGATCGTAGGGGTGCTCACGTCTTTCTTCTCCCTTGTGGCCTCCAATGTAGGGGCAACCGTACTCATGGTCCCACTGTCCATGAACCTGGCGCTTCAGGCAGGCATCAATCCGGTGCTGGCGGGCCTGACTGTCGGGATAGCGGCATCCAACACGTTCATCCTGCCTACCCACCAGGTAAACGCCCTCATAATGCGTCCTGGCGGCTACAAGACCGTGGACTATGTAAAAGCAGGAACAGGGATGACCATGCTTTACCTGGCGCTGATGACAGCCACCCTGTGCCTGTTCTACAGATGACGGTTATCCCTGCATGCATCCTAAATCCTGCAATTGCCGAGTTTGCCGAAGATACAAGGCGGAAGGGACGCAGACGTATTTTGATATTTCAAGTCCCTGACAACGCGGTAGATTCGGTAAACTCGGCAATCCCGAAGGGTGGCGAATGCGAGGGAAAATATCTGATGGTAAATTCATCTGAAAAGTGAAACTTGCCCCTCAAGTACTAATCAAGAACTTTGCTGATATAATTAATAAATTTCATTTTCCTCGCATTCGACATGCAGAATTTAGGCACATTGTTTTAAGCCTAGATTCAGGATATTACATCTTGCATTACATGCCGCATGAGAATTTATAATTCCCTGTTGTCAACAATCATAGGAAAAAGGAGGATATGACATGCACAGGCTGTTTGTTGCCATACTGCTTGCCTTGCTTGCCGGCTGTGCCACAGCAAATGTTTCCACTGATTTTGATCCGGGCTTTGACTTTTCCGGCCTGAAAACATTCTGCATTCTGTACGACAAATCATCTTCTATTGCAATTTCTGCCTTGTAAATCTTCTTGCTTACTCCGACGCAAACCGGCCACTGATTCCGATTTTATCCGGCCATTTTTAAAAGGCATCGAAATTTTCTCTGCCGCATAAAGACACACTGGATAATTACAATAGAGGTCATGTTTACTGCCCAAAATTGAGTAGATAGAAAGACATGGCCAGAAGGAGATCATCTATGCCCAAGGTAAAGCAGATACTTCGTTTGAAATTACAGACAGAGTTGAGTGACAGGGCAACAGCCTGCAGGGTAAATGTCAGCAGGGATACGGTGCATGAATATATGGAGCGTGCCCTTGCTGCGGGTCTGAAGAGCTGGGACATGGCGGCCGGTGTTTTCATGCCTTCCCGGATCAGGAAATAAAATAATCCCGGTCAGGCACCAGTTCACCCGGGCCGTCTATCAGGACCTTTTCCCTGTCCTTTGGACACAGGCTGTAATAGCGCACCTGGTCTTCTTCAGCATTGATTAACTCTTTCATCGTGTTCTTGAGCTCTGACAGGCCCTGGTCATCAAGCCAGCATTCAAAAACGCTCCTCTGGACCCTGGTGCCGTAATTCTCTGCGGCGTCCGAGACCTTTATCAAGCGCCTTTCATCGCTTATATCAAAACACATCATATAAAACCGGGTCATAAGATGGAAAATCCTTCATCCCTGCCTTTGGAGCCCAGGCCCTGCCATGACACCCTTGCCGCGCACCATGCACAAAGCGGGTACCAGCGTACCTGGTCATCCTCCTGAAGAAGCGCCTGCACCTGGCTCCTTGCCGCCTCAAGCTCCCTCCTCGTGACAAAACATTCAAAGACGCTGTACTGGACCCTTGAGCCATAATTCCTGAGCACATCCCGCACCTTTCTCCTGACAGTATTATCTGAAATATCATAGGCCACTACCCAGAGGCTGCTCATCTCAACACCATGGGCCGGTAATCCGGCTCTGTTCCGCGTATTACCGCTGCGAGATGGTTGGCCTGATGCTCTATGCCACGCCGGTAGTCAATTTTGAGACCGCTTACCGGGTGTTTCAGGCTGCTGTTGAGCTTGCTTTCAAGGGCCCTGATGAGCCTGGTCCTGGCATCCTGGCCCATGAGGCAGGAGCCGCCATTTTCAGGCACGAAATCGCCCGGCGCAACCCTCTTGTTCAATACCAGGTTCAGCACCACGGCATCCACCACTATTGCCCTGAATTCCTCCATGAGATCGGAGACCAGGGCCGGGTGCCCTGCCCTCATTGCGTGGAGATACCCGACATGCGGATTCAGGCCCCTGGCCCTCACCAGGCTGTAGATATTGTAAAAAAGCAGGGTGTATCCATAGGAAAGCATGGCATTGACAGGATCAGGAGGCGGCTGGCGCTGCCTTCCTGTGAAATTCCACTCAGGCTGGATGGTCCCGGCAATAGCAGAAAAATACCGGCTCGCCGCACTGCCCTCAATGCCGCGCAGCTCATCCATGGTCTCGACCCCGCCTGCCTTGTCCAGATAGGCCTTAAGCCGCCCGGCAGCCTGCCTGAACTCAGGGGCATCCCTCTTCCTGGCATTCCGCATGAGAACAGTGCGGGAATTTGCAATCTTTCCCCTTACAAACTGCCTTGCCACCCTCAGGCAAAAGCCCTTGTCCTCTGCCCTCTGAAACTGATCGCGGTGAAGCAGTACAGGGTCAGTATCAAAGGAGTCAATGACACCGTAATAATGTCCGTGCGCGGAAAGCAGAAAGATGGGAATCCTCTCCTGAAGGCAGAAGTGCATGGCCTGGGTGGTAATCTGCCCGTTCCCGAACACCATGACCTGGTCAACCTTTATGGCCGGGATCTCCCTGATGGTCTTGCCCCTGCTCCTTATGACAAAACGCCTTGACTCCTTGCCCAGCACATATCCATGTCTCAGGAGATAAAGGGTGCGGAGCCTGGGATCGTGGCTGGAAGGCACTGTCACATCCGAATCTTCCGGCACTACCCGGCTCTCCACAGGATGGACTTCAGGAGCCACAGGCCCAAGCCCCGCAGCCTCCATGGCGGCCTTCATGACACCAGCCTCTCCCTGACCGGCATCCTTCCTCAGCATACCATCACCTGCCGCAGCCACTGTCTTGCGGCTTTCACCAGTCTTTGTCTTAAAGGCAAGAGATCTTATAAACTGGACCCCGAGAAACCTGAAACCGCTTGCAAAATCCACCACCCTGGTCTTCTTGTCATGAATGGAAAGACGCAATGAATCAAGCACTTCCCCGGTAAGCTCCAGGGCCCTTTCTGCCGCATCTCTGTCCTTGCTGAGGATCACAAAGTCGTCCGCAAACCGCACGATCTTTTGATGCCTCCTGAGAAATGCCTCGTCAAGATGGTCAAGATAGAGATTTGCGAGAAGGGGAGAAATAGGAGCACCCTGCGGCACCCCCCTGATAAGACAGTACCTGTTCTCTCCATCAACCACCTCGCACCTGAGCCACAGGTCTATGAGGCCAAGGATACCAGTATCCGGAATCAGCCGCCTGACCTGCTCCATGAGCAGTCCCTGATCAATGGAATTGAAATAGTCCCTGATGTCAACATCCACCACCCACTTGTAACCCTGGTCCCTGAGGCTTGCGATCCTTGCGACCGCCTTGTCAACAGACCTGCCCTTCCGATAGGCAAAGGAGCAGTCCTCAAATTCAGCCTCAAACACAGGCTCAATGACCAGGGCCACCGCCGTCTGGAGAATCCTGTCTCTTACAGCAGGAATGGACAGCGCCCGCATACCCCCGGCTTTCTTAGGAATTTCCACCCTCAGCAGGGGAAGGGGAATATATTTTCCAGAGAGCACCTCATCTTTGAGAAGAGAGAGATTCCTGCTCAGGTTGCGCTCAAAGGCACTAATAGTCTGGCCATCAGATCCAGCACAACCCTTGTTGGCCTTAACCTTTGCCCAGGCCTCAAACATGTTGGCATCAGACAGGACATCGCTGATAGTCGGGACTTTCACAAAGCTTACCGCCCTTGCAGGGTAATGAAAAAAATTCTTCCCAGGAATCCATTGATCCCATCATATCATGAAAGCCTGGATCAATCAAAAAGAGGGAGAGGTCCATCCTGTTACAAATTCCATCCCGTTCATAAAGTCCGGTCAATCCAAACAAACTAATCCTGATGTAGCTGAAAGGCTTGTAAAGTTTCCATCCCGTTCATAAAGTCCGGTCAATCCAAA
>JALWYO010000066.1:1835-5328 GCA_026992735.1 Deltaproteobacteria bacterium | reverse complement strand
CAACAAGAGCTGGATTTACTGTTTTTTTCGTTTCTTCAACTGAAAAATCAACTCTTCGGCGGTCAATTATGGCCGTCCGGGAATAGCTGAAAAAATATCTTTTCATCATTTAACTCCAGGAGAGAAACAAAATGTCATTCGTCGGCTCAATGATCACATCAGATTGGAAAAAATTCATTCCGGGGCTGCTCCTCTGTGCTGTTTTTGCCTTTGTAGTCATGAATATCCACCATCTGTTGGCCACCTATCACAAGGCAGATGCTGCATCGGTAAAAATACCCGTAATAAAACAAAAGATAGCAAGCCTGGAAAAACAGGGAGCACCTGCCCCGGAACTAGCCTCGCTAACACACAAGTTACACCAATACCAAAAGGCCCTGAGCCATGTAAATGGCAAAGTCGGACAACGATGGAAATGGGGCACGTTTCTTTATGAAACATGTCAATTCAAATATGTAGCAATGCTGCTCATAGGAGGGATACTGATAAGAAACCTCATAGGAATCCCAAAGATATTTCTCCCAGGTATTGGTATTGCCCGTCCCCTGATCAAACCCGGGATCATCATTCTTGGTGTCCATTATATATGGTCAGACGTGGTAAAGGTAGGAGGTACCGGCCTGGTGCTTACCGCCGTGTTCATATTCGGCACCGCCCTGACTGTCATGTATATCTGTAAGAGAAAAGGCGTATCTGACGGCCTTGGCGGCATCATGGGGGCAGGAACCGGGGTATGCGGTGTCAGTGCCATAATTGCCACAGCCCCGGTAGTCAAGGCCAAGCCACTGGAGATGGCATACGCTATTGGAACCATACTTTTGTTCGGCACCCTTATGCTTTTTGTAATGCCCTATTTAGGCCAATGGCTCCACATTTCACAGCCGCAGTTCGGTGCATGGGCTGCCATTGCCATCCTGAACACAGCACAGCTTATCGCTGCCGCCGAGTGGTACGGCGATGAAGCACGCAATACCGCCGTGCTCATTAATGCGGCCAGAATCATGCTGATTCCATTCATTGTCATGTACACGGTATGGTTCTATGGACTGAAAGACGCAAACAAAGAATCTCTGGGAGTCTGGAATACCATCAAGAGTAAATTCCCTGTATTCATCCTGGGATTTTTCGCACTGGTCCTCTTGAACAGCATAAATATACCTGCACTTGGAGGGCCAAAAGAAGCTGGTACACCATTTTGGGCCATGAACGCGGTTTATAAATGGTTTTTTGCATTGGGATTTGCTGGAATAGGTCTTTCTATAAGCATAGACGACATGAAAAAGAGCGGTGGCCTGGCGTTTCTTATAGGTTCCGGAGCAGCAACAGCCAAGATGTTGCTGGGGCTGGTTGCAGTCGTGATAATAGGGACCACGCTTCTCCAAGTTACTGGCGGCCACTAAAGGCCATGAACGACAAGTTTCCTAGCAATACGGCTGTAAGGTTTGCGGCTTATTCTGTTTAGCTGTGTTCAAGAACATCCTGCTTGCAAATGACGGGGAAGATCATTCCCGCAAAGCCATTGATGCATGTCTTGAGATAGCTGGCAGATTCCAAGCCAGAGTCACGGTAATCCATGTTCTGGACCCGTATCTCAAACAGTTTTACAACGAGATATACGCACAGGGCAGAAAAGAATACCTGGAGCATGTGGACTATTGCCTAAAAATCCATTCAGACAGCTTGGAAAAGGATATGGAACATCTATTCAAAAAAAATTCCATATCCTGTTCCTTCATAAGGAGATACGGCGATCCTGAAACAGAAATACTGGCAGAAGCCAGGAAGAGGCATTATGATCTCCTGATCATGGGTGGCAAAATACTTACAGGCTTGCAAAGGTTCACATCCTGGAATCTCCCCACCAAAATAGAAACAGCCTGCAGATGTCTGCCTGTAATGATATGCAGGCAGTGAAACTGGGTTCACAGAAAATGGTTCACATTGACCTACCATGTTGCAGGGTTATATTAGCATCTTTGCTGGAGGCTTTTCTGGATACCTGCAAAACTAGGCCACAAGCGGTCGCAATGTCCAGCTCAAGTTGACTGACTGATGACTCTACAAGGAGAAGTTCAGCAGGGCGCTTGCTGTCCTCGCCTGATCCGGGTGCACCAACAGGCATCCAGACGGTCAGCCCGGCTCCTAAAGGGCAGAGGTGCGCTCTTTTTAGACTTTTCGCTAAAATTTCATGCAACCGAAATGGATTATGGGCTTGCTTATTCCGATGAATTCGGCCGGGGATTCCGAAGGAATCCGGCCACCTATTCTGCCGTAGGCGGCACTGGTGTTTCCTGTTTTACTTAGTGGCCGGTTTGGGTCAAGTTTTTCTGTTTTTTTCTCTGCGATCCTCCTTTCAATGTAAGCCTGTAGGCATTGTGAACTATTCGGTCCATTATGGCATCTGCCAGGGTGGGATCAAGGCGGAACGGCAAAAGATTGCCTACATGAGATTTGAGACAGAGCCAGGGTACCAGGATCAGGTGGATTTTGGAGAGTTCCAGGTGGAGTAAGCTGACGGCAGTATAAAGAAACTCTACCTGTTCTCCTTGATCCTGGGGTATTCCTGGAAGATCTATGGGGAGCTGATAGAACGGTGTGATCTGCCCACATTTTTGGATTGTCATATCCGGGCGTTTGAGTATTTCGGCGGAGTACCGGAACAGCTTCTGTATGATCGGATGAAAAACGTTTTCATTGGGAAGATTGCCGATAAGAAGAAATTCAACGACACCTTGCTTGGTTTTGCCCTGCACTATGGATTTAAACCGGAGGGCGCTCCTGCGCATGCGGCTTGGATAAAGGGAAAAATTGAAAGGCCGTATTCATTTACCCGGGAAGGATTCTGGCGGGGATATGGATTTGTATGCATGGACTCAGCCAACCAGGATTTGCAAAGGTGGTTAGGGGAAAAAAGAGAAGCGGATTCACGCTACTACACACGAAGTGGTCTTTTTGCGTTTTGCCAGAGAAAAACCCCACTTGAGAGTTCTGCCTCCTCAGGCCTTTGACACCTCTTACCGGATCTATCGAAAGGTGTACAAAGATTGCACAGTTCGTTTTGAGGGCAACAGCTATGTGGTACCACACAGGCTTGTGGGTAAGAAAATCCTTCTTCGTGTGAAAGACAAGGCCATGAGGATCTTTTCAGATGACAGCCTGGTTGTCACCTATGAAATCCCTGAAGGAAAAGGAAACCTGGTTCAGGACAAACGATTCTATGAGGCATTAAAAAAAGCCACGAGATGAACCGGCGCAAGTACCGTTTTGGAAAACGCAGGAAAGGTCGTGCCAGGTACACCATAAGTCCTCTTAAACCGCTCCATGATATGAATGTGGAGGTTCGTCCCATTGCTATCTTGGTATCATTATCATGATAACAAGCTGCCTTGGTGGTGGACCTGCACGGCTTCATTTGGATCTTCTGACACCCAGTTCTCATGTGATCTCCAGAAATGGCAAGGCGGCTCCAGTATCGGGGCAGAAGAGAAAATCA
>JALWYO010000066.1:0-1825 GCA_026992735.1 Deltaproteobacteria bacterium | reverse complement strand
CCACACCGTCCTCTGTACGGTCAGCTGTATTTTCTCTCAATGCCGATGGCACGGCTGTTTTTAGCTGGTCGGGTCAGCAGTTTCATTTGCAGAGATTTGTCTTCTAAGCTTATCAAGTAATTTCAATTTCACCTTCAAAGCTCCCCATGTGGGAGCTTTTTTAGTTTGCCCGCCATGCCGGGCAAACTAAAAAAGCCCCTTCAAAAAGGGGCTTTCAAGATAAATAAAAATGTCTGGCTACGGATTGAGAATAACATTGTTCCCTTCATTTGATTCATCAATGAGATTGTCAGGATCAATGACAGCGATTACATTGGGAACAGGAGAAGATCTAAACCAACTCTCACCAGATCTATACGAAAAGATCAGGACTGTATTCTGACCCTGAAGATCTACTGTCCGTCTTTCAAGAAAGGGATCATTCCCATCAAGCTGGCGGTCATCAGAACTATAGAAATCAACGGTGACCAGGCCGTGGTATTCCTGGTCCCCTACGTTTTGGACC
This sequence comes from Deltaproteobacteria bacterium, assembly GCA_026992735.1. Classification (GTDB taxonomy): domain Bacteria; phylum Desulfobacterota; class Dissulfuribacteria; order Dissulfuribacterales; family QOAL01; genus QOAL01. The sequence goes on along the minus strand of JALWYO010000066.1, from coordinate 1,320 downwards.
TCAAAAACACCGAACACTATAAAAAAGTTGTTCCACTTGTAGAACCAATCCCACTGGCCGGTAAGGTCAAAATGAGAAAATACATGAGTAAGCACCGTCATGTCCACCACATTGCTCCAGGGGCTCTCGCTGCCGCAGGACCGCCGGGCTCTCACCCGGTAATAATAGGTGGTATCCACTGCCACATCATGGGTGTATTGCTGCTGAGTGGTGGCAACTGTATGGGTGCTCACAATGGTGGTAAAAGCTGCATCTGTAGCCTCCTGGATCACGTAATCCTGGGCTCCATCAACCGCACCCCAGCTAACCTGGTAGGCTGTGCCTGAGGAAATTGTATTACCTGGATCATTGGCAGCAGGCGCGCCTATGGCAGCGCAGACAAAGTGGGCCGTGGCATTTCTGTCGCTGTTCATGGTAAGGTCGCACACAGGGTTACTTCCGGCGCAATCACCTGTCCAGTGGTCAAAGGCATAGTCCGCTGCCGGATTGGCCGTAAGGGCAACAGCGGTTCCGTCATTATAATCCTCGGTGCAGTCGCCCGGACAATCTATGCCCGCGGGATTGCTGGTTACCGTGCCCCCGCCTGTGCCGGTTGGAATAACCGAAAGATCAAATGGCCCATTGCCTCTTAGTCCGCCTCGCACGCACCGGACATAGCGATAGGAATAATTAGTCTTATCGTCACAACCAGCGTAGCCATGGTAGAAATCAACGCCCCACGCTCGATTGGCAGCATTCGCGTAAGTAGTGGAAGACCAATAATAGGCCGACTCACACTCAAACACCGGATCTATGGCAGGATCAAAGGCATCGTATTTGACAATGCTTTTAAGTTCCCGCTGGTTAGGCAGACGCCAGTCCGTATAACCGGCAAAATCCAAATCTTCACAATACGCGAGGGCATCCTTCCAGGCAACGCTATCATCAGAATAATTAATATTCCCATCATTGTTAATATCTGCCGTGGACTGCATCCACGTAAGATCTGTCCCCTGGTCCCTCACCGTGCCGTCTTCATTATCAACATAAGAACCTATAGTTATTGTCTCATCTCCGCCTCGCACGCACCGGACATAGTCACGACTGGTCTTACCGCTCCAACTATCGTAGCCGTCGTTGAAAAGCACAGCCCACACACTATTGGCATCAATCGCATAAGAAGTGGAAGACCAGTAAAGCTTCGACTTACAGTCAAACACCGTGGTGTCTATGGCAGGGTTATAAACGCCATAATTTACAATGGCGGAAAGCATAAAGAAGTCAGGCAGGTACCAGTCGTCAAAGCCTGCGTAAACAAGATCATTGCAGAAATCAACGGCA
>JALWYO010000065.1 GCA_026992735.1 Deltaproteobacteria bacterium | reverse complement strand
AAATTTTGCAAATATGCCGACAACAAGAGCTGGATTTACTGTTTTTTTCGTTTCTTCAACTGAAAAATCAACTCTTCGGCGGTCAATTATGGCCGTCCGGGAATAGCTGATATAAATTCTTCATGTCCTTCGTGAACTTTGTGGTTAATAATGTAAATATGAATTACGTCTCTATCTCACGGACTTTTTGAGAAGTGATCTTTCTGTACTCCAATTGCCTGATAAGACAGCAAATACACTGTCCTCTAAGCAATTACACGAAATCGGGGGACAACACATACAAGCCCCGGGGAGAAAGATTCTATGGGTAAAAAAGTTGTAAAAGGCACAAATAGACACGGTGCATCTTTCCAAGACATTGACCATGAAACTGTTCATGACATGGAAATGTCAACAGAAGCTGCAGACAGTACCATCCTGAACGATATTATCTCCACGGAAGACCCGGAACAGCATTTTGCGGATACAGCTGTTTCTATCCCGGGCACGAACTTGACCCCTGGTAATACTGCAAAACCGGACCCTATCAGGCTATATCTCAGGGAAATAGGCTCCAGCAATGTGCTTGACAGGTCAAAAGAGGTCGAACTTGCCAGTCATCTGGACAGAAGCGAAAAGGATTATGTCTTTTGTGCACTGCATATACCCCAGGTAGTTGATATAATGCTGTCAGCACTTTTACATGACAGGCCCGGTGACTTCAAAGACAAAGAAGCCGGCACACCTGCAGCACAGCAGGCTGCCATACGTCCTATCCTCAAAATACTTGAGAAGATCCGCCAACTGCAGGCCAGACGCCAAACGCTGATACAGAAACTCGGCCATGCTGCTGACAGGGATGAAGAACAGAGGATAAAAACGGAGCTGCTGAAGATACCGCAGCATATGCTTTCGCTCATGGGCACTGGCCGGGTGCACAAGAAATTTCTCCATGCTGTTCGGCTTGCCTTTGACAAGTTCCTGGATGAATCCGGCAATGACAGCATGGCAGAACTGTTCAAGACAACCGGGCTTTCAGAATCCACTCTGCAGGAAATAGTCAGTAGATATTATGCTGCCCTCCAGCAGGCCAGGGCAGCAAAGGAACAGCTGGTCAAGGCTAACTTGCGCCTTGTGGTAAGCATTGCCAAAAGACACGTAAATAAAGGGCTTCAGCTATCAGACTTAATCCAGGAAGGCAATATCGGGCTTATCAAGGCCGTTGAAAAATTTGAATACATCAAAGGCTATAAATTCAGTACTTATGCATCATGGTGGATCAGGCAGGCAATAACCAGGGCCATCGCAGATCAGTCCAGGACAATAAGGATACCGGTTCACATGGTGGATACACTGAACCGCCTGTGCAAAACTGTCAAAAACTATGTGCAGGAATACGGCAAGGAGCCTTCACCCGATGAGCTGGCAGACATGTTGGATATAGACAGGGACAAGATCATTGACATCATGAGATTACTAAACCAGCCCCTGTCACTTGAAACCCCCATTGGAGATGAGGAAGGATGTGAGTTGACAGATTTTATAGAAGACAAGAAGATACCCCGGCCTGACGAGCAGGCACTGATGACAAATCTGACCCATCAGGTGCGGCTCGCCCTTGCAAGCCTTACTCCAAGGGAAGAAAAAATACTCCGCCTGAGATTTGGCATAGGAGAGAAATCCAACAAGACCCTTGAAGAGGTGGGCAGGGATTTCTCTGTAACCAGGGAACGCATAAGGCAGATAGAAAACAAGGCTTTGAAAAAACTCAGGCATCCCAGCCACAGCAAGCTCTTGGAACAATTCATAAAACAGTAGGATATTGCTGTGTGTAACTGTCTGGCAAAATAAATATAATACGATTCCGCAAATGACGAATCTGATCCAGAATTCAGGGAATAACAACAACCCATTCATCTCGGTGGTGGTTCCTGTCTATAATGAGCAGGAGGTCTTGCCTGAATTCCTTGACCGTACTTCGCGTGTCCTGGAGGCCAGGGAGATCGATTACGAAATCATATTCGTCAACGACGGCAGCACTGACAACAGCCTCGAGCTATTGAACCGTTTCAGAGAAAAAGATCCAAGGATAGCCATACTGGATCTTAGCCGAAACTTCGGGAAGGAAATAGCCCTTACTGCCGGCCTTGATTACAGCAGGGGAGATGCCGTCATTATCATAGACGCGGATCTCCAGGACCCTCCAGAACTCATTCCTGAATTTATATCAGCCTGGCAGGAAGGTTTCGATGTAGTTTATGGCAAGAGGAAGAAACGCCAGGGCGAAACCGTCCTTAAGAGGCTTACAGCCTACCTGTTCTACCGAATTCTCCAGCGGGCCAGTAACGTGCACATTCCTGAAGACACGGGCGATTTCCGCCTCATGAGCAGACGCGCAGTTGATGCACTGTGCAAACTGAGGGAACAACACCGTTTTATGAAAGGCCTTTTTGCATGGATAGGTTTTCCACAACGCTGTATCCTTTACAAAAGGGAACCGCGTTATGCAGGAAGATCAAAATGGAACTACTGGCACCTCTGGAATCACGCCATCGAGGGCATAACTTCATTTTCCATCGCGCCTCTCAAGATAGCCACCTACATAGGCCTGATAACGGCATTTTTTTCATTTTCTTACGGATCCTACATCATAATCCGCACTATAATCCGAGGATGCGATGTCCCGGGCTACCCATCCCTTATAGTCATCATGTTATTTCTCGGTGGAGTTGAGCTGACAGCCCTTGGGATTATCGGGGAATACCTTGGACGGGTCTTTGACGAGACCAAAAGGCGGCCTTTATATCTCATCGACCAGTATCTCCCCTCCCGGACTGCCAATGGCCAATAACAAGTCCGAGTCTATCTCAACAGTGACTGAATATAATAATTTCCCTGGCACATCCAGCTTGGCCCAGTCCCTGTTGAGACAACTGCTAAAGTAACTGCTGCAGCATTGGCAATAGGCTTTTCCTTGATACTAAAGGCTGTGTTTCTTTTGAGCTATGCCTTATTGCCCTTATCAGCTCCCTGTTTGAGCAATCCATTATGACATAGTCAAGACCCGCTGTTTCAAGGAGACCGACAGCCGCTACCTCAAAGCTCTTTCGTACCAACTCAGACATGCCTGCCATAAAATTGCTCATGGCAGCGGCAGTCCGTATCTTTGGCTCACGAAGCATGCCTAACAAAATCACTGCTTCCGCGAAAAAACTGAGATCAGGCCTGTTCACCATATCTCCAGAGGAATCCATGGAAAGCCTGGGACGCAACACGGGATCAAGGATAAGCATTTCCGGAGGAAGACCCACCTTCTCTGCCTTTTCGATCACATCTTCTGCTAACAGCAACAGGTCATCGAGAGTAGAAGGCCGGAAGCCTTTCCTGGTTAGAAGTACCACAATGCCTGTATTTAGACAGTTTGCTGCATTCAGCATACTCTCAACCATTGCCTGGTCTGCGGTCACACAGTTTATGAAAAGGCCATTGGAAGAATGGGCTTCTGCTACTTCCTTGAGAGAAGATGGAACAGGACTTACAAACAGAGGGCAGTCGCAAACCTTCTTTATTTCTCCCACAAGCCAGGGCATTACGGTTTCAGATGCCCTCCAGCCTCCAAGGTTGATCTCCAGCCCGTCAGCACCGTTTTTGACAAGGTTTTGGGCCAGCTTTCGTATGAAGCCTCCATCTTTTTTGATTATGGCCTCATAAACCCCGTGGGTGAAAATGTTGATATTATCGGCGATAATTTTCATGAGATTCTCCTTGTGGTTGCCCGCAAGGGAAAGGGAGGGGAGAAGACAAAAGACAGATGAAGTATCTGAGCTTTTATGCCCGGCCTTAAGCCTCGAAGCCAGACAAGTCTCCCCCAGGCCGGTCTCCCGGCTTACAGATCAACCTACTTACCGGGCCTTCCCGTTCAAACAGACGCTGAACAGTGGCATGTTCCGGCTTTCGTCCCTGCTCACGGTTGCGGGCCAGCGCCGGACTCTCACCGGACTTCCCGTTCACCTGAGGCACAATTTTTTATTAATGCATGATTACAAACAGTCCCTGATTTTGTCAAGAAGCAGCTTGTACAGAGAAGCATCCGTTATACTGAGATTGTATGAGGCCACGTCAATCAGCGTGCAAGGTGTTTCAGCAGCACTTCTGTTACATCCTTGACCTGTATATCCTCCATGCAATGCACATCTGTGCATTTTCTGTACGCATCTCCACATGGGCTGCAGGATGCAGGACTGATAATAACCTGCAGATTTGCAAGCGGCGGTTTCCATATCCCAGGCTGTGTAGGACCAAACAATATGATGGAACATGCCCCGCACCAGGCTGCCAGGTGAGAGATACCTGAATCGTTACCGAGAAAATGGCTGGACCCTCCAAGTGTATCTGCTACAAGCATGATATCCTGGCCTTGCATATAGAGGACTCGGCCGTCCTTGTCCTCGACGAAACTCATTATCTCATGGCCCATCTCTTCCTCTGCAGGCCCAAGGACGAACAGAAGACGCAATGAAGAGTCGTGCTTCAATACCTCTTCAGCTGTCTCCAGGAATTTTTCTACAGGCCAGCACTTTGTCCTGCTGCCACTGCCAGGATGGATAACCAGGTCGAAAAGCTGCCTGTCCTCAGGACTGCGGCTGAAACACATGGGATACAAAAATTCCTCTATTGACTCATCTTCCATACCAAGGCATTTTTTAACCTGCTCAAACTGGAACATGGCACAATTTCGCATGTCAGGCCCTTCATCCACGGTAAAAATCACCTGCGAGGACCAATCGTTGCTGTGAAGCAGATAGACATCCGGCACCAGGCCCCTTCTCCTGGAAAACCACCAAATATCATCAAAATACTGGAGCAACGGCGGTATGGAACCTGTATAGAGTTCGCTGAATGCCCTGGCAGTACAGGGAATAACGGAGGCAACCTCTTTGGCTTTTTTCAGGAAAAGGCCCTGATATGGCTGTGCGGCAAGGGTAAAATCACACTTGACCTTTCTAAGCAGCCTCATGGCAGGAAGAGACAGAAGGAGATCTCCTATTGCACCCTGATTTACGACAAGAGTAGGCATATTTGTTCCTTTCCTGTTTCAGATTTCTATAGCCAAAGCCGTATCATAAGCCGGATATGGTTCACATTCATTACAGATTTGTCTACAAAACCGGGAGAAAATGGAATAAGCTTATGACTGTTCAGGAAACAGCTATGTGTTCAAGGGCATATAGCAACGCCCTTGCCTTATGTCCAGAACAATTTGTAATTGTAGAGCTACATTGCCTCATACTCAAGTGATCAGCAAGGATACAATAAAAAATATTCCAGGAGGAAAACAGAAACATGGGTCAGAAGATAACAATAAATCAAGATGGAACGATAAACGTGCCTGACCAGCCGGTTATTCCTTTTATCGAGGGTGACGGTATCGGCCCTGATATATGGAATGCCACCAGGCTTGTCATAGATGCAGCAGTGTCAAAGGCATATGGAGGTACCAAAGCCATTGACTGGATGGAGGTTTATGCAGGCGAAAAGGCCATGGAAAAAACCGGAGAATGGCTTCCTCAACAGACGCTGGATGCCATAAAAGAATACGTGGTGGCCATAAAAGGTCCTCTGACCACTCCTGTTGGCGAAGGCGTGAGGAGCCTCAATGTAACCCTTAGACAGGTACTGGACCTTTACGCATGTGTAAGGCCTGTGAAATACATAAAAGGCGTGCCAAGCCCGGTCAAGCACCCGGAACTCGTTGATATGATTATCTTCAGAGAAAACACTGAAGATGTCTATGCCGGCATAGAATGGCCTGAAGGAAGCGATGAGGCCAAAAAGGTGATCAGTTTTCTGAAAGACGAGATGGGCGCAGACATCCGCGAAGATTCCGGCATTGGCATAAAACCCATAAGCCGTACCGGCACGCACAGGCTCGTGAGAAAGGCCATCCGCCATGCCATAGACACAGGCAAGGACTCTGTTACCCTGGTACACAAGGGCAATATAATGAAATATACAGAGGGTGCATTCAGAAACTGGGGCTATGAGCTTGCAAAGCTGGAATTCCCGGAACAGACCATTACGGAACAGGAGTTATGGGATAATTTTGACGGGAAGGCTCCCCAGGACAAGATAGTCATAAAGGACAGGATTGCTGACGCCATGTTCCAGCAGATATTACTTCGTCCTGCTGAATACAGTGTACTGGCACTCCCGAACCTGAACGGAGACTATATGTCAGATGCCCTGGCAGCACAGGTAGGAGGGCTTGGCATGGCCCCGGGAGCAAACATTGGAGACGGTATCGCTGTATTCGAGGCTACTCATGGCACAGCCCCCAAATACACGGGCCTGGACAAGGTAAATCCAGGATCTCTCATACTTTCAGGAAACATGATGCTGGAATACCTCGGCTGGGAAGAGGCATCCACAATGGTTTACGATGCGATACAGGAGGCCATTGCCAGGAAGCGCGTTACCTATGACCTGGCCCGCCAGATTCCCAATGCCATCAAGATCAAATGCTCGGAATTTGCAGCGAGCATCGTTGAGTGCATGTAGCACAAACAGACCTTCATCCAATACAAAGGAGCCGCTGTCAAAATGAAGGGGGGGCATTCCCAGCTTACCCTTACCTATAAGCCTGGACAGGAGCGGGATGTTTCTTGACTTGAAAGAAATGCGCGTAAGCGCTCACATGGTGCCGCATCTCCTGTGTTGGCGGGCGCTTGAAGTACAGGGAGTACGACTGCGCGCCCGCCGCCTTACATCTGCGGCACCCTGCGAGCGCTTACAGAATGGGAATATATACAGTAAAGCCCATTGGAACCTGTGATCAGTTACCTCTCCTCATCCATGGGCAAACAGAAAATGCTCCCGAAGAGAGTTATCCTGGCGCACCGGCTCCTTTCCATAATCTTTCCTCCAAGGTGCGCCTCGTGCAGGGCACCACTTCCAATCCCATGCTATAAACTCCTATGCCGCAGATGCATGGCTGGAATCATTCCGATCACAGGCCCTATCTGCAAACAGTGCGGCAGGCCTTTTGAGACAAGCTCAGGCCCGGATCATATATGCAGCACTTGTATTGCCCACCCTCCCCCATTCACCCTGGCACGTTCCATGTTCCAGTTCAGCAGCACTATCAAAGAGCTAATACATAGATTCAAGTATCAGGGTGACCTTTGTGCCATGGAATGCCTGGCACATGCTGCTATAAATTGGATGAAAACCAACAGATGGACGACAATAGATGCCGACACATGCATCCTGCCAATACCACTGCACAAGAAGAAACTCCGGCAGAGAGGCTTCAACCAGGCAGCAATGCTTGCACATGAAATCTTCGGAAGAACCAAAGTAAGAACCGGCATCCTGGAGAAAACCAGACATACTCCCAGCCAGGTTGGGCTTCCGGCAAAAGAAAGGCATAAAAACCTGTCAGGTGCCTTTGCCTGCCGCCCCCTTCCTTCCAACGTGATCAGAATTATAATATTCGATGATGTCTTTACTACAGGGGCCACTGCAGCACATACTGCCCTTGCTGTGAGAAAAACCGGGATAAAAGATATAAAAGTCCTGGCCCTTGCCCGCACACCATGAGAATAAGCCTGATGTGATGTATTTATCGGTTCTTTACCGCTGACCAGCGGGCACCCATACACCTTATAGTTATCAGGGAGCCAGGCAGAAGCTTTGAATGATTCCTCTTGTCCGGGGAATATGTACCTGTTACACCAACAAATGGAGGAATTTTCTGTTCAATGCTTTCCCTGATGACAGCAGATCTTACTCTGTATGAAAAGGCGATTCCACGAGCAGCCAGGTGAATTCCATCCCATGCCTGGGCGACTGCAAGTTGCTGTTCAACCGGAAGGTCCTGGAAGGCATCCTGCCCCCAGGCATTGAGAAACCTGGCAACCAGGAAGGCTGTTGTTGTTCCCCCCGGTATCCCCTGCCAGAACAAAACCGGAGGCAGTGCTGCATAAATAAGGCTTGTAGCCGGTATCTGCAGGGCAGAAGGATAGTGAAAGAATACATGATGACTGATTGCCAGAGGCACCTGCAATACAGGCAGGTTTGCCTGAATAAGAGGTGCGATCTGCCAGTTGCCCCACAAGATGGCAATATCTGGTTCGCACCTGTTCAACTGTCTTATTTTCAGGCCTATATCTTCCTGGTTGGGATTAAATGCCCCGAAACACTGTATCTTCAAACCGTATTCAGGGGAATAACCACGTATCCACAGGGCGATCTTCCTGCTCTCAGGAGAATTTTCAAGAAGCCCTCCAAGGAACTTACACCTCTTTTTTCTGAAATATGAGAATAACGCCTTAAGCTCGGCATCAAAATTCACGGTAGTTGCAAAAGTCCAGTATGTCCTCAGTTTCCTGGACTTGATAAGTGGTTCCTGGCCCTGGATAAGTATAACCGGGATCTTTTTTGACTCTGCATAACTTCTTAGAACCGCAACATTGGCAGCGTTGGTGGGACCAAGCAGCAGCAATGCGTGATGATCCCGCCGCAGCCTCTCTGCACCTGCCAGCAGCTCGCCCTTGTCGCCCCTGGTATCAAAAACTGACAGGTCCAGCAACCTGCCCTTTACACCGCCCTGCGAATTGATGTCCTGAATGGCCAGCATCATGGCATCGTACTGCTCGGCTCCTTTGACCTTGCCCGGGCCTGTAAGATCCAACAATGCCCCAATCGGCCAGTAGCCCGGAGCTGCAGCAGAGACAGGAGCCGGATAGAAATAACCGGCCACAAAGACCAGGCAGATGATGCACAGAAGGAAGCGGAATATGCCTCCTTCTGATATATGGCCCGGAGCCATGGGACGCACCCTGTTCTTCTTTATTACGGGCATGGCCTATCCAAGACGCTGCAACTGTTTCCTGGCTGCCTTGGCCTGTGGTGTCGAGGGATAATTCTTTATGAGTTTCTTCAGCACGATCCTGGCGCTCTCTGTATCACCTATCCTTGCAAATGCAAATCCCTGTTTGAGGAGGGCATCAGGCACCTTGTTGCTCTCTGGAAACTTGCTGATAACCTTCTGGTATTCCAGGATGGCCTCTTCGAACCTGGAAAGCCTGTATTCACAATCTCCTATCCAGAAATGAGCATTGGCCACCATGGGAGAACCGGGATTTTGCCTTATGAAATCCCTGAACAGCCTCTTGGCTTCCTGATACTTGCCCTGTCTGTATAACTCCAATGCCTGCTGATACATATCTGGTTTATTTTCTGCCGGAGGCTGCTGTACCTCTCCAGCTCCGCCAGTAACGCCGGAAGTAATGCCCGAAACATTCCCCTGCGCAGCTTCCTGGCCAACCGTTGTACTGCCTGGGGTGGAATTAACTGCCACACCAGCACCTGAAGCTCCTGTACCAACAGGTGGTGCAGTGCCATTCGTATCGGCCACTATGCCAAGTGGCTCCATATGAAGCTGCTGCAGCACCCGGGCCAGTTCACGGTCTTGCTGATCCTGCCTGTACCTGGACTGTTCCAGCAGGCCGTTGATCCTCATGAGCTCACTTTCCAGGGTATCCATACGTGAATTCAGCCTGGCCAGTGCCCTTCTCACAGATTCAGGGCCCGTTCCCCTTTCTACCCGGTGGAGTTCATTCACCTTTTTCTTGATGGCAGCCAGTTCATTATTTATACGTTGATTCTCTATCTGCAGGCCAGACACATTCCGTTCCAGCATATTCACCTGGGCCTGGGGCACACACCCCCCGAGTATCAATAGACTTGCCAAGGCCAGCCAGATAAGACAACCGGTTATTGAGGAAATGGAACAAGACTTGCGATGCTGTTTCATGTTTAACACCCCTGCAATACGAAAAACTATCTAAAAGTATTCGGTCCCCAGAATGGAAAATAATCACTCTGGCCATAATCCAGAAGTAACCGCTGATTCTGACCATTGCCATACATGACGTACAGGCTTTTCTTGCCTCTGGACCTGTTGGAGCTGAACAATATCTGCCTGCCATCCGGAGACCATGACGGATTCTCATTATCTGCCTGAAATGTGAGCTGGATTGGCTCGCCACCCCTTGGAGAGATGGTGAATATCTGGAATTTGCCGGCTATCCTGCTTACATATACTATCCTGTCTCCTGTAGGCGACCACTGGGGATCGGTATTGTAACTCCCCTTGAACGTGAGCCGCCTGGTCTTGCCAGAGGCCATATCCATTATAAAAAGCTGAGGGCTGCCATTTCTGTCAGAAACGAATACAATCCGCCTGCCATCTGGAGAAAACGATGGGGAACAGTTTATGGCGCGGCCATGCGTAATCCTGCGGATCACCTGCCCTTTCAGGTTTATAAGATAGATATCAGGATTGCCGCTCCTGCTCAATGTAACGGCAAGACGATCACTGCCCGGTGCCCATGCGGGAGACATGTTCAGTCCCTTGTAGCCTGCCAGCATGCTGATCCTGCCGTTCTGCTGGTCCTTTAGATAAAGACAGGGCCTGCCTGACCTGAAGGATGTAAACGTGATATAACGGCCATCAGGCGAGTATCTCGGAGACATAACTATACTGTGCTGCCTGGTCTCCTGCCGGATATTGTGACCATCAAAATCAGCAGAAAAAACCTCGGTTCTGCCAGATGCCCTGGAGATGAAAAGTATCCTGGAAAGGCTCACCCCCGGCCTGCCGGTAATGGCCTTCACTATCTCGTTACTGAACCTGTGTGCAATGCGCCTTAAATCCCTGGCAGTGCCCTTGTACTTGCGCCCAACAAGCATGGAATTACTGGAGAGATCTATAAGCTTCAGCACTACAGTGACATCATTCCCCTGCCTGTCCATGTTGGTATCGACTCTGTAATCTATCTTCTCCTGTCCGGCAGTATAAGATGGATCAAACACGGTGAAAAAACAGTAAAAAAGGAGATCCGACTTGAGTATTGACTGAAGTTTCCTGGCAGCCTGCCTGTTTTCAAAACTGGAGACAGTAAGAGAAGGCGCAGAGATGGCAATGGGTATCTTCTCAATGAACGGGGAAGATATATCTATATAGATTTTGGCAAAGGACGGCCCGGGCATAAAAAGGACCAAGGCCAGCAGCAGAATGAATAACGACTTTGAAATATCTGGTTTCATGGCCCTAAATATAAAAGGCCCCGGCCAATATGCAATCGGCTGGGGCCTAAAATTCGATATTTATTTCTATGCTGTGTTTACCACCAGCTTACTGTCTGGTCGGCCTCGAAGATCTGCTGCACCAGGATGTCGTAGTTTGGATCGCCCTTGTAGAGAGCGAATTCAACTGCCTCCCTGTCGCGGCTGAGGATCTCGACCAGCTTTTTCACATCATCGTTTGGCTCAGACCTGTAAACATGCAATATTTTCATCTTTTTCTCGTCGCTCATAATATCCTCCCCTGTTAATCTTCAGAACAAGCCGGCGGCGGAGTCTTGGTCTGTTTCGGAAGGCCGTAAGGAATGATGAGATCTGCTTCCCGGAGCCTTTCACCAAGCTCTTCCAGTGTAATATTGGTGAGCTCTACGCCTTCAACAGCGTCGCCACCCATGGTGAATACATCGCCTTCCATGTCCCTGATCCAGTCTATGTTTTCCTTTACATATTCTGAAAAACGGGGATACTCGCCATAAAAGAAGACGGGATAGGAATAGTGATTCTCAACCGAGAGTCCGAGTGCTGAACGTACAGCATCCCCTGAATACATCCTGTTCGGCAAGAGAAAATAACATTTTTTGGATTCCATAATTTAAAGCCTCCTTATTTACATCACCAGATATTTTCCGCACTCGTCGATAATGGCACCATGATAGGCCTGAGTCCTCATCTGGCGAGCAGTAAGACCCTTCGGTATATCTGTTTCAACATCATAGCCTTCACAGGTGTAGCTGTCTGCACATATGGCGAGATCTTCTACTTCGCACATGTTAGCCAGCTTCACGAAATCAGGATGCTTGGTCAGATGAACTGACTTGTAAGTAAAAAAGACCATGACTTTCTTCCCGGCCCTGACAGCTGCGGCAGCGATTCCTACCACATGTCTCATGTGCTGGGGAGACGTTACAAAGATTCCCAATTTGTTTGGATCAGCAGCCATTGGTATAAAACCTCCCTTTCTTCAGTAATTATGAAGAAGTCAAAACTTATTTTTTCTTTACATAAAAACGGATAAAGCCCTCATCCTCGCGCTCACCGAGGTACTCATGGCCTGCTCTGGCACACCAGCCAGGGATGTCGTTTCTTGAACCTGGATCTGTTCCAAGTACTTCCAGGATCTCGCCAGAATTTATCTTACCGATCTCCTTCTTCGTCCTGAGCAGAGGCATGGGGCAGCTGAGACCCTTTGCATCGAGAGTACGTGCTACCTCTAACCCTTCCGGGGCTTGTTTAATGTCGCTCATAATTCCTCCTTTTGTTATATTTCTTTATTCTTGTACAGTTAACAACTGACAATTACATCTCTACTATGAGTTTATTTGAATCTTCGTTCCAATCGACAATTATGTACCAGGCAGCCATTGCGAGGACTATGAGCAGAATGGTTCCGCCATAACCAAGGGCGTCAGGCAAATAGAGGTGCATACCGAGCTTGCTGCCCACATGGGTTGGGCCTGTGCCTTCCATGTGTATGGCCTTGAACCACTTGGTCATTATGGCATTGGAAATACCGAAAAACGGCACCACCAGCCAAAGCTTCATCTGCCCCTCGCCTACACGCCAGAGTGTGCCAGAGCCACAGCCGCCTGCAAACATAGCCCCAAGGCCGAACAGGAAACCGCCCAGAACACCACCCCAACCAAATGTGCCACGCACGTAATTGACAGGATCCAGCACCCTCTCGGCACCCTTTACTGCCGCCTGTCCGGCATCCTGGATATCCTCAAGCGTATCGGCCAGATCCTCATCCTGGATTTCGTCCAGGTCTATATCCTCAAGGGCAGAAATCACCGTGGATTTAACCGCTACGGCCGAACCCCTCTGAGGCACAGCGTATTTGAGAACCGCACAGCCAATTGCCAGCACCAGGATACTCAGGGCTACCGATTTGGCAAGCGTGCAGTCACCTGTCATGTGAGGCTCCCTGAATGCCTGCACCATGCACCAACGCCCCCTCTGCATGGTATAGCCCAGCCCTGCAGAGATCAGGAGTATGCCGCTCAGGGATGCTGCATAATCATCACTCATGCCTGCATAATGATATGCACCCCAGATCAGGGCTATGCCGGACAAAATTCCAATTATTATTTTAAGCCCGTAAGGAAAGTCAAAATTCTTTCCGCCAGTGGTTCCCCAGGTAATATGTTCCATCTCCCAGTAAATATACTTGAGACCCAAGACAATACCTATTACCAGCCCGAGCCACATGGTAAAGCCGTTTGCCGCCAGGTTGCCGATGGCATTGTACATTCCGCCAACATTACATCCTCCGGCAAAGGCAGAACCGATACCCATGAGAATGCCTGCGATAATAGCCTTGACAAACTCCCATGGCGGCGGAAACTTGAATGAAAAATCATTGCCAAGGCAGGCAGAAATAAAAGCACCTGCAAGAAAACCTATACCAATTACGGAACCGGAATTGAACAGCAACTCCCCTGGCTTGTGATCAAAGATGCCAATGCCGTAGAGTATCCATTCTCCCCAGTTCCTGATGGCCCCCACAGCTCCCCAAGGCCGCCACCATGCCATGATCAAGATGGAAAGCAAGGCTACTATGATCCCGGCAACGGTCGCGTTCCATTCGGTCTGGCACAAAACTTTAAAAAAATCTTTAATCTTATCCTTCATTATGCTCTCGCTCATAAACTGGCTCCTCCCATTGTCTCCTGTTACGGCTTGTTATCCGAAGCATCAAAACCAAAGGATTATCCGTTGCATCAACCCGGCAATAAAGTTATTAATATTTTTACAAATTGATTCGTGTGTACCAAAATTCACGCACTGTGTCAAGGTTTAGTTGAATGACTATTCAGTTCACACATCCTCTTTTTTCCTAAACTCTTTTTGAGCAGCCGAACACGGGAAGGAGCCTTTGAAAAAAATGGTAGTAAAATTCTTTACAATAAGCCTGCTGGTACTAGCCTTTTCCATGATCTCCAGGACCAGCCAGGCCCAGCAGGACCATGGACATGATATCTCCGTGACCACACTGGACAATGGCCTGACAGCCGTGGTGAAGGAAAGCCACAGGGCACCCGTGGTTGCGGTGCAGATATGGGTAAAGGCCGGCAGTGCCTATGAAAAGGATTCTCAGGCAGGCATAACCCACCTTATAGAACACATGATATTCAAAGGCACGGAAAAACGGGGCCCCGGCGAGCTGGCCAGGACCATAGAATCCCTTGGCGGCACCATAAACGCATACACTTCCTACGATTACACGGTCTATCACTGTGTGGTGCCAAGTGCCTGGCTGGATACCGCCCTGGATATCCTTGAGGACGCAGTATTTCATTCCAAGTTTGATCCGGATGAGCTGGAACGTGAGAAAAAAGTTGTACTCGAGGAGATGAAGATGCGGGAAGACAGGCCTCAGGTAATGCTCTATGAGGACCTGATGAAAACAGCATACAGGCGTTATCCTTACCGCAGGCCCATAATAGGCAATGAGAAAACAGTCACCTCGTTTACGAGGGATGACATCCTTGATTACATGAAGGAAAGATACAAACCCTGTAATATCTCGGTGGTCATCGCCGGAGATGTTGACACCGCTGCTGCCATTTCCAGCACTAAAAAATATTTCGGCAAAGAGGCCAACGCCGAATGTAGACCTGCTGTGTTCCCGCATGAACCGACCCAGGCCAATCCAAGGTACAACATCAGGCGCATGGACTGCCAGGAAGGCTATCTTGCCATTGCCTTTTCAGGCATACCCGGCTTCAATAACGATGACGTACCTGCCCTTGATCTACTCTCCGCCTACCTATCTGATGGAGACAGCTCCCTGCTTGTGTCCACCCTGAAAAACAGACTGCAGCTTGTACACTCCATTCATGCCTCTGCATTCACACCAAAGGGACCAGGACTCTTTGAAATCACTGCTGACATAGATCCCAACAAACTGGATACGGTCTTGACAGAGATACTGGCCAGAATGTTCCAGCTCCAAGACAGCGGGATACCTGCCAGGGAGCTTAAACGTGCCAGGACGCAGGTACTTACTGATTTTATATATAGCCAGGAGACCATGGAAGGAGAAGCCAGAAAGCTTGGTGTATTCCAGACACTTGCGGGAAACGCCTCCAAGGAGCAGCAATATCTGGAAAAAATCCGCAAGGTAACAGCAGAAGATATCCAGGCAGTGTGTAAAAAATATATGCACCCGAATGCAATCAGCATATCAATGGTAATGCCTGAAAACGCACATGTCTCCATTGACGGTAACAAACTTGGTGCAATCATAGAAAAGGCATCTGCCAAGGCCCGGGGCGAGACAGAAACGAGGGCTGCCGGCTCCACTGCAAAACGCTTTTCCCTGCCGAATGGCGCAACCCTGCTGACCCTCGAGGCGAAAGATATACCGACCGTAGCAGTGCGAATAGCATTCCCGGGAGGCCTTCGCTATGAAACGCCCGAAGACAACGGGATATTCAACCTTCTGGCCAGGGCATGGAAAAAGGGAACCGCCATGCACAGCGCAGAGGCCATTGCAGAGATCATAGACGGCATGGGTGCCAGTATCTCCGGTTTTTCAGGCCAGAACTCCTTTGGCCTCCAGGGAAGATTCACCACTGAGAACTTCCGCAAAGGGCTTGCGCTCATGGCAGAGATATTGCTTTCACCCACATTCCCGGACAAGGAGGTAGAGAAACTCAAGCCCATCATATTGGCCCAGATCAGGCAGCAGGATGACTATCTTCCAGGCGTGGCAGTAAGAGAGTTCAGGAAACTGCTCTTCTCACCGCATCCATACGGCATGGACAGGCTTGGGAGGCCGGAGACCGTTATCAAGTTCAGCTCCGATGACCTCATGAAGATATACAAATCCTACGCAATGCCTGACAGGGCTGTCATATCTGTGGTGGGAGACATAGAGACACAGGAGCTCAGGCAGGAAATGCGGGATCTGTTCAGATCATGGACCAGCGAATCCATGGCGTTTCTGCCTACTCCACCTGACCCAGAGCCTGTTACTACCCCTAAAATAGTCAGCATTCACAGGGAAAAGCAACAGGAACACATCGTTCTGGGATTCATGGGTACAGGCGTTAACAGCCCGGACCGTTTTCCCATGGAGATACTGAACGCCATCCTGTCAGGTCAGGGAGGAAGACTGTTCGTGGACCTCAGGGATAAAAAAAGTCTCGCGTATTCTGTGACATCCTTTGCCGGATTCGGAATCGATATCGGGTCCATTGCCTGCTACATAGCCTGCGCTCCAGAGAAGAAAAGAGAGGCCCAGAAGGGCCTGTGGAGTGAAATATACCGTATCCAGCAGGAGCTTCCCAGGAAAGAAGAACTCCAAAGGGCCAAAAACTGGCTCATAGGCAGATATCAGATCTCCCTGCAGACGCCAAGCGCCAAGGCAATGGATATGGCCATGAATGAACTGTATGGACTGGGATACGATTTCTCACAGAAATATCCAGATCTCATAAAAAAAGTTACAGCCAGGCAGGTGCAGGAGGTAGCAAAGAAATATCTTCGTTCGCAGGAATACGTCCTGGTAATAGTGGGACCATAAATGATCAAACAGGTCTGCCTCGTAATCAAACATAAGGACGCAAGGCCCGCTGCCATAGCCAGGGAGATAATAGCTCACCTTAAAAGCAGGAGCGTTAATGTTAACCAGGGTGCAGTGTCCCAGAAAGACGAGGCCATAGTAGTGGTTGGAGGAGATGGCACCCTCCTTCATGTGGCAGCCCAGGCATTTCAGCAGGGCTTGCCCATACTCGGTATTAATGCAGGAGGACTCGGCTTCCTGACAGAAGTCCATACAGACGAGATGCAGGAAGCCCTGGATTCCCTTGTGGAAAACACCTTCACGCTTGACAGGCGCATGGTGCTACGCGTACGGGTGAAGGATTCGGATGGCAGACTGAAGCAGGAATATATTGCCCTTAACGAAGCAGTAATCACAAAGGGGGCCCTGTCCAAGATTATACGGATAGAATCATGGGTAGATGGCACATTTCTTACCACCTACCGGGGAGACGGGCTTATCATCTCCTCTGCCACAGGCTCCACCGGATACAACCTCTCTGCAGGGGGGCCAATAATGCACCCTGGCCTGGAGGCCATGATACTCACACCAATCTGTCCCTTTGCCCTGAGTGCCCGACCGATCATCCTCCAGGGAAATTCCCAGGTGGATATACAGGTGGAAGAATCAGCAGAGGAAGTGTGCTTAGACGTGGACGGGCAGGCAGGTCTTCACCTGGAAAGCTCCGACAGGATAGAAATTGGCAGGATGCCCGGATACCTGAAGCTGATAAAATCCCCACACAGGGATTATTTCACCATTCTGCGGGAAAAACTTGGCTGGACCAGGGGCATCAGCTACCCTGCAGGCAATACAAACAAAAATGCCCCTGGGG
>JALWYO010000064.1 GCA_026992735.1 Deltaproteobacteria bacterium | reverse complement strand
CCTTGGGGCTGCTGGCCATTACCAGTATTTGCCCGTTTCTCGGATCAATGGCCACAGCTGCTCCAGCCTTGCCTGACAGCGCATCTTCAGCTGCAAGCTGCAGGTCCAGATCAATGCTGAGGGTTATATCCTCCCCTGTTTTAGGAGGGACCACATTGACAATTTTGACCATCCTTCCCCTGGCGTCCACCTCTATCTGCTTGTATCCTCTTCTGCCAGCCAGTTTTGATTCGAACTTGGCTTCCACGCCATATTTGCCTACCAGATCTCCAGGGATTGCATGGGGAAATTTGCCACTCTTAAGCTGGTCAAGGCTTATTTCTGCAATATAGCCCAGCAGATGAGGGGCTACTGTCCCATAGGGATACCTGCGTCTTGGAGCAACTTCCACTATTACACCTGGCAGTTCATAAAGCCTTGCTTCCAATCTGGCAACAGTGGCCCAGTCTGCATTCCGTTTCACGATTACAGGACGGTAAGCAGGCTGTCCCTTGGCTGCTACGAGTTTCATCCTTATGTTCATGGGAGATTCATCCATCATGGCAGCAAGCCTTGGCAGCAGCTTTTCCACATTACCTGCATCTTTCAGCACCACGCCCACATTAAAGCTCGGTTCTATGCCGGCAAGCAGCCTGGCGGAACGATCCAGGATATTTCCCCTGTAGGGTTGGAGCCTTATAGATTTTATCCTGTTCTTTTCAGATTGTGCCCTGAAATAGGCCCCTTCTATGCCCTGAAGGTACCAGAGCCTGGCACTGATGAGGCAGAAACATATAAAGAGAAACCATGATGCATAAAGGGCTAACCGGTATCTTACAGGGTCACCATGATGTTCGAATTTTTTAAGACGTATGGAGGGGTCTGGCCGTTTTTTGACGCCGTTTTGAGGTTTTTCAACCATTGGACTCGGTTGCCTCTTTCGTGATGATATGTTCCATAAAAGTTAAAATCCTGTTGAATATCCAATAAAAGAAGGGAGCCGTAGCCACGTCTATCAGGGCTTGCAGAAACCCCCAGGGCCATACGAGCTCCAGGTTTCCGCTGGCAGCCATCTGGAGGACGATGATCTCCAGGCTTACGAACCCGGTAAAAAGATATATCTGCCAGTTGGAGAGTGCAATCATGTTTGCCGCAATATAGCGCATGGTCAGGAAACCCACTGTATATGAGACAGGGAAGGCATATACAGGAATGGTCGAGAATGCCGAAAGAATCAGCCCCAGTAAAGTAATAGCTACGATGCCTGTGGGGATGTTATTCTGCCTGAGGCTGTACCAGCATATCAAGGCAGGAATGGCATCTAATCTCATCAGGCCCACCTGGATGAAGACACTTGCACTGCATTCTATCACTGATGCAGCATATCCCAGCATCAGCAGGCAGAGTGTGGCCGTCATTTTTTCATGCTCCCTGCAGGCCTGTTTTTGTCTGCATCCTGCAGGCCTGTTGATAAAAGGACCAGCACCTCCTCAACAGTGTTCACGTCAGAAAACGGCTTTACCCGTATCTCCTGAAACAGCTTGGACTGGTTGGTTGTCTTTACGGAGATCACTTTGCCAAGCAGGAGGCCCTTGGGAAACATTGCATCCATGCCGGAAGTTATAATAATATCCCCCGGCTCCACATCTACGCCTTTTTCAATGTATTCCAGGCTGCACCCTGAGCGCCCTTGGCCTGCCAATATGCCCCTGGCCCTGTTTCTCTGTACTATTGCTGCTATACGGCTTTGATAGTCATTTATGAGCATGACCCTGCTGAAAGACATGCCGGTTTCAATAACCCGGCCAATTACCCCTCCGGTGGAAAGCACAGGCATGTCAGGCATTATGCCGTCCTTCCTACCCATGTCAATGGTGACCACTGCCTTCCACTGGGCAAGGTCACATCCAACTATATGCGCCAGCAGGCTCTTGTCCGGCAGGTGTTTTTTTATCTTCAGAAGTTGGCGCAGGCGCCTGTTTTCGATTACAGCCTCGCGGTAGCCGGCTATTTCTTCTCTTAGACGCGCAACCTGTACTTTAAGGATCTTGTTTTCTTCACGGACAGACCGCAGATCCACATAGGAATCCCATACGGCGGCAAGACGTGAAAAGGGCGCAGACATAACCTGCTCCAGTTTGCAGCTGGCATCCTTAAACATGGTTACAGCGGGCTGCATAATGCCTGCAGCCCGCCATCTCACAGTCACAATACCTATTACACCTGCAAAGATGATCAGACATGCCACTATTATGATCTTTTTCCCGGGGGATTTATGCTGGTTTTGAGGCACTTATATAAAGCAATCCTAGTGGATCATGATTTCTCTTAGTACGTCAATATTATCCAGGGTCTGTCCTGACCCAAGCACTACTGATGATAGGGGATCTTCAGCAATAATGATTGGAAGCCCTGTCTTGTTGCGTAGCAGCTTGTCCAGGTTTTTCAGCTGTGCGCCTCCCCCGGTCAATACTATGCCTTTATCAACTATATCTGCTGCCAGTTCCGGCGGTGTTTGCTCCAGGGCTATTTTCACTGTTTCTACTATGGTTTCCACCTGGTCGGATATGGCCGCCTGGATCTCGGAGGCGTCTATTTCGACGGTCTGGGGTATACCGGAGACAAGATCCCGACCTTTTATTTCCATAGTTTTGTAGGGAGATTCGGGCAGCACGTCACCAAGTTCTATCTTGATATTTTCAGCAGTGTGCTCTCCTATAAGCAGGCTGTAACGCCGCTTGATATGCTGGAGAATGGCTTCGTCCATCCTGTCTCCTGCTACCCTGACAGATTTGCAGTACACGATGCCGGCAAGGGAGATTACCGCTACTTCTGTGGTGCCTCCGCCTATGTCAACCACCATGTTGGCCGTAGGTTCAGTTATGGGCAGACCGACTCCAATGGCTGCTGCCATGGGTTCTTCAATCAGATAGACTTCCCTGGCCCCTGCAGATTCGGCCGATTCCCTTACAGCCCGTTTCTCCACCTGGGTAATGCCCGATGGTACACTTATGATAATTCGGGGCCTGGCCAAGGTCTTCTGGTTGTGCACCTTCCTGATGAAGTAACGAAGCATGGCTTCGGTTACCTCAAAATCTGCAATTACACCGTCTTTCATTGGACGAATGGCGACTATATTACCGGGGGTTTTCCCCAGCATCATTTTTGCCTCCTTGCCCACTGCCAGGACCCTGTTTGAGCGCCCGTCCTTCTTGACCGCCACCACCGACGGTTCCCGTAACACTATACCCTTGCCCTTTACGAAGACCAGGGTGTTTGCAGTTCCCAGGTCAATAGCAAGATCACTTGAAAGCCAGCCAAATATGGCACCAAATACCATGAATTTTACCTAATTAAAATGTGATGAATACATGTAGAAATGTCTATGAATTTTTACCAGATCCCTGTACGAAGTCACAAAATCTTTCATGCAATCTGCTAAAGCAAATGCTGTGCCTGTTATCTGCAGATTGTGCTCCAGCTATATTTGTTCACGGGTAAAAGTACAGGGAAGGCATGCCTGGATGTCCTTTGCCCTTATATGCACAATCCCGCAGAGGAATAAAATTCAGCAGGTTATGTCAGGCATATGAGAACTACTCTTATGAGAGCGATCCGTCTTGTTTTGTTGTAGTAGAGAAGCATATCAAAACAGGTCAAAAAATCAATCAGTTTAAACAGGCAGGCTTCCCGGGTTTTGTCATTATTGTGCGATAACTCTGAAGAAACAGACTGTTTTTTCAGTGAATTGGTTCCAATTTCATGTCTTGGTCCTCGTTATTAATGATCAAAAAAATTCTACAGGCTGGAGGAAGGCATCAGGAGCAAAACAGGAGAGATACAGGCATAGCCTTCCGGGCCTATATTTTACAATGCGGCAGATGCAGCGTTGTGTTAAAAAAACGTAACTGATCACAGGTTCCAATGGGCTTTGCTGCATATATTCCCATTCTGTAAGCGCTCACAGAGTGCCGCAGATGTAAGGCGGCGGGCGCGCAGTCGTACTCCCTGTACTTCAAGCGCCCGCCAACACAGCAGATGCAGTGCCTTGTGAGTGCTTACTAAAAAATTAACGGGATTTTTTGCTATAATGCTCTTCTATCTTGACACAGCTCGATATGATGAGTAAACATTTGAGGCTTTACTATGCAAAAAATCAAAAAAATCAGAAATTAGTATTGTACCTGTAAATTTCACTATTTATAACTTGAAGGAGTCTTTAGGGAATGAAACGTACATTTCAGCCAAGCGTAATAAAGAGAAAACGCACACACGGATTCAGAAAACGTATGAGCACAAAAGCAGGCCGCAGGGTGATATCAAGGCGCAGGGCCAGGGGTAGAAAAAGACTTTCAGCCTGATCTCAATATTGACCAATCGGGGCTCGGGGGTGAAGGAGAGGCTGTACGGTCTTCCAGAACAGAAGAGGATTCACAGGCAGCACGAATACAGACAGATATTTAAGGACGGCAGGAGGATACGCTATCCCGAGTTTGTCATTATATACAGGCCCAATGGTTTGGCC
Source organism: Deltaproteobacteria bacterium (assembly GCA_026992735.1). Lineage (GTDB taxonomy): Bacteria > Desulfobacterota > Dissulfuribacteria > Dissulfuribacterales > QOAL01 > QOAL01. The sequence continues at coordinate 856 of JALWYO010000064.1, read as the reverse complement.
TATTCGCGGATAGGTATAAGTGTAGGCAGAAAATTTGGAAAGGCAGTTTCCAGAAACAGGGCAAAAAGATTATGCAGGGAGTTGTTTCGTTTAAATCAGCATAATCTTCCAGCAGGCATCGATTTTGTTTTTTTGCCCAGGAAAAGACTGTTAAGCACGGATTGGAAAAGATTGCTGCAGCGGATTGCTGCAGCAGGCAAGCATATTGAAAGGGACAGCATTAAAAAAGCGTACAGATGAATTAGTTACTATCTCAGGCATAGCAGCTGTACGCTCAGTAATTTTACTGATAAGAATTTACCAGATATTTTTGTCACCGATTCTTCCAGGCACATGCCGTTTCCATCCTACCTGTTCAAGTTACAGCCAGCAGGCCTTCGAGAAGTACGGCCTGTTAAAGGGATTCACTCTTTCCATAAAACGGATTGTGCGTTGCCATCCCTGGCATCCCGGCGGCTTTGATCCTCTCCCTTGAGCCGAAAATCCTGCAGAGCCTCAGGACCATAATTATTTAAGAAAAAAACAGGATTTAATTCCATGGAAATGCGAACTTTTCTGGCTGTAGCTTTATCTATAGCCGTTTTGGCAGGTTTTCAATATTTTTTTGGCAACGAGATGTCTGTTAAGCCTCCCGGGGCCAATGTCACCAATGCAACATCTGTAAAGCCGGGCAGTAATGCTGCTCATCAGCAGGAAGAGACTTCTGCCCCGGCTAAGACAGGCCTGCAGAGCCTGTCCAAGCTTGCGGGCTTGTCAGAGCCTCCCAGTGAGAAGGGTAGGGATATAAGTGTTGAAACCCCTTACTTTCACGCGGTTCTCACTGAAAATGGTGCTACATTCAAGCACTTTATCCTGA
>JALWYO010000063.1 GCA_026992735.1 Deltaproteobacteria bacterium | reverse complement strand
TTATCAAGGAATGTGTTATTCTTGAACGCCTTGTTCATGCAGGAATTTTCAGCGGAAGCGGAAAGGGCACTGGTGGCCCTCCCGGACTTCAAATCCGGTGCACGGGGTGAGGAGCCCCGTGGGTGGGTTCGATTCCCATGCGCTTCCGCCATTTTTTTGCAATGAGCTATAGCGGCCACATCACCGCAGTCCATTACGGTAATTGAAGCTTATTATTGAAAGCAGGCTGCTTGGCACTCAACCCCGCATGAATACTTCAAAAAGTTCAGGAGATATTTCTTTCATTCGTCTCCTCACGGATGAGATGTCAGTTCCCATAATTTCGAGACGCTTCATGCCCATGGATGAAAGTAACATGCCTGCAGCAAAGGCATGGCCCGGATGTGTATCTTTGCTCCTGAGGACATCCATCCATCCGGCTGCCTTAACTGTGTCTGCCTCGGCTTCCAGTTCGAAAACACCGACAAGCATTCCCAGGGCAGCTGCCCACTGCCTGTCATCTGTCCATTCTCCTGCCGGTATATCTTCTTCTGCGGCAAAGGTCCCTGGATCGGAAAGCAGCTCCTTTACCTTGCTGTCGATAAGGTTGATTGCGTCAACGTCTTCTGCGTCCAGGAACAAGGCGGCCATGTAAGCGTGCCTGGCCGCAGCATTCTGTTGCATACAAAATAGGGCGTCTCCAAGGTATCCGTATATTCTTCCCGGAGAGTCCGAGAGATCTGCTATTTTGGGGGCCAATAACGCAACCTCCTGCCAGAACCCTCCCCTGATCATTATGAGAAGCGCGGTTCCATCTAAAAATATTTTTTCTCTGGCTGGCTTGGGACCGCCATCCGGTAATAATTCCAATGATATCCTTCGAAAGTAGCTTTTCCTCAAATGCGACAGAAATTCTTTGTGGTTACAGTCTGTTCGCCATTGCTGTTCTATTCGGTCATCCCATTGTTTCAGTGCCAGGCGAGCGTTTTCCTTCCCGTGCAGTAGAGATATAGTGTCTTTTAAAAAGGCGATAATATTGTATTCAAGGGATAGTTTCCTGCCTGGCCGCTGGATGCGTTCAAACTCGGCCAGGGTTTTTTCTGCTTCAAGGGGTTTCAATTTTGTCAGCAACCTGATGGCCCGGTTATATTTTATGTACGGAGAGGCAAAGAGGTCCTGCTGGACAAATGGAGGACAGGGGATTTTGTTTTTCATGTCATTGTTGATGTTTCGCAAACGCTTTTTTAATCTCATCCCTTGCAGTGACGAATTCCTGGAGACTTGACGGGAAACGTGATACCCTCGTGCAGTCTCCTGAGAATAATACAGCATCTCTCATGATGTCGTAAAATTAAACCACAACAGTAATATCCTGGGTGACCATTTCTGCCTCAAAGATCAAATATGCACCATCATACCGAGTGGCCTTATACCGAATACCCTTGAGCCCAAAAGCATGGTACAATATGGATGTGGACATAACAGAGACCTCCTTTTATTTGATTAGACTCAAATAATTTGTCTCTGTTTA
>JALWYO010000062.1 GCA_026992735.1 Deltaproteobacteria bacterium | reverse complement strand
GCAGTTATGTCGAGCGCAATAGACATGTTGAAAAACAGCCAACGATTATTTCAAAATAACACTATAATTACAATATGTTAACCTAAGTCAGAAACTTGAGTAATAAAATTACTAAAAAACTGGCGATGGAATCATGACACGGTCTTTATGCCATCAGGCTGCCTGCGCAACACCGAGTGCATAACAAAAATTTGTAATTGATTCCGTATTTTGAAACTGCGAATAAACTTAAGCCCTTACTATCGGAAGCAGTCTGTAACTACGATACTGAGGCCTGATGATCAGTTTACCCCAAGAAACAGGTTCATGGCAAAAAAAAAACTAAGACTTGACGTCCTGGTGAAGGAAAAGGGACTTGCACAATCCCGCTCCAGGGCTCAGGCCCTCATAATGGCTGGATCAGTACTTGTGGACGGAAAGCCTGTCACCAAGGCAGGATATCAGGTAACCAGGGAACAGAAAATCCTTGTAAAGGCGGACAGGTGTCCATTTGTCAGCCGGGGCGGCCTGAAACTCAACAAAGCACTAAATCATTTTAGAATATGCGTGAAATCCAGAATCTGCCTTGACGCAGGAGCCTCTACCGGGGGGTTCACCCATTGCCTGCTGAAGCATGGTGCCAGGCTTGTCTATGCCATAGATGTCGGGTACGGCCAGCTTGATTGGAGCCTGAGGACAAGGCCTGAAGTAATAAATATGGAAAAGACCAATATCCGCCATGTCTCTTCCGGCAGCCTTGATCCCGTTCCAGACCTTGCAGTGATTGATACCTCTTTTATCTCGTTAAGGATCGTGGTGCCTGCTGTACTTCAGCTGATAAAACCACGGGCAGAGATCATTGCCCTGGTAAAACCTCAATTTGAGGCAGGCAGAGAAAAAGTCGGCAAGGGCGGTATAATAAAAGATCCAGAGGTTCACGCCGAAGTTCTGACTGACCTGGAGCTTTTTTTTGCCAGGCATCCCGGCCTGCAGGTTCAGGGTATCATTGCCTCGCCTGTCCTGGGTGCCAAGGGTAACAGGGAATTCCTCATGTATATGCAAAGAGATATAGACAGAATAACATAGGTTTTGATGTGCGATGCAGCAGAAGCAGACATCCGAAGATCAGATGAATGGAAACATGATGCAATCATAAATAAATGTGTTATAATTCAATTAAATTAATCAGTTATCAGGAAATGGCGTAATTCCTCAATAAAGCGGGGCCAATGGTTTTGGATTAATTTCAACCCAGCAAAAGCTTGTTTGCCATAAAGGGTCACGGAGACAACGAAGTGATACCAATATAAATTCTTCGTGGCCTTCGTGATTTTCGTGGTTATATAATGTAAATGTGAATTATGTCTCCATCTCACAGGCTTTTTGAGAAATTACGAAATGGCACCTGCAATACAACTTCTACATATGATAAACGGTGCTGTAGACAATTATCCCGGATTATACAACACAGGAATGCATGATTTCAGGAGGAACAAAGGCGATGGGACTGCCTGAAACTTTGCAGAACCCGAAGACAAGAAAAAAGACAGAAGACAGGATTAGTGAACCACCCATGTGCAGGGTGCTCCTGCACAATGATGATTTTACTACCATGGATTTCGTGGTCAGCATTCTCATGGAGATATTTCACAAGACTCCGTCTGAAGCAACGGCCATAATGCTTAACGTACACGAAAAAGGCATAGGAATATGTGGCACTTATCCTGTGGAGATAGCAGAAACCAAGGTAGATACTGTACATTTGCGGGCAAGAGAAGCGGGCTTTCCTTTGCTTGCAACCATTGAAAAGGTTTGAAAAAAATCATGATAAGCAAAGACATTGAACTCATGCTTGGGGCTGCCGCCAGAGAAGCTCATATGAGAAAACACGAATATTTATCCCTGGAACACCTTCTTTATGCCATAATACACCATGAAAAAGGCGAAGAGGTAATCGTGGCCTGTGGAGGCGACCTTCACAGGCTGAAGAAAAGGATAGAAAATTTCTTTAATTCCCATATCGAAAAACTGCCAGCTGATACACAGGAGACTCCTCAACCCACTACATCGCTCCAGAGGGTACTGCAGAAGACAATTATACATGTCCAGTCCGCAGACAAGGAAGAGGCTGACATAGGCGATCTTCTCAGTGCCATGATGACCGAGGAGAACTCCTATGCGGTCTATTTTCTCAAGCAGGAAGGCATATCCAGGCTGGACATCCTCAATTACATCTCTCACGGCATTGCCAAGGTGGCAAACACCTCGTTTTCGTCCAAGGCCTCTACCCACGGGCAGGAAGCCACTGACAAACATGCATGTCCAAAGGATTCAAAACCTGCCTCGGCCCTTGACAAATTTACAGTCAACCTCACTGCCAAGGCCGCTTCGGGAAGAATCGATCCGCTGATTGGCAGGCAGAACGAACTCGAGCGCACCATGCAGATCCTGTGCAGGCGCAGGAAAAACAACCCTATCTACGTGGGGGAACCGGGAGTAGGAAAAACCGCCCTGGCAGAAGGCCTTGCCTGGAAGATCTGGCAGGAAGACGTTCCCCCTGCCCTGGAAAACATAGACATATATGCCCTGGACCTGGGCTCCCTCCTGGCAGGCACGAAGTACAGGGGTGAATTTGAGCAGAGGCTCAAGGAAGTTATCGAGGAACTCGTACAGAAAGACGATGCCATCCTGTTCATAGACGAGATACACACAATTGTAGGCGCGGGGGCTACAAGCGGCGGCTCCCTGGATGCCTCAAATATACTCAAACCGGTGCTTGCCAGCGGTGACATACGCTGTATAGGCTCAACCACCTACGAGGAATTCAGAAATTTCTTCGAAAAGGACAGGGCTCTTTCAAGGCGCTTCCAGAAAATAGACCTGAGAGAACCGTCCATTCCGGAAACTATCCGGATACTCAACGGCCTGAAAGGACATTACCAGGAACATCATAACGTACGGTACACAAAAAATGCCCTGAAGGCTGCCGCCGAGCTTTCGGCCCGTTACCTCCCGGACAGGCACCTTCCGGACAAGGCCATTGACGTGATAGACGAGGCTGCGGCACTCATAAGGCTGAACAGGCCGGTAAACGAAGGGCCTGCGGTCATTACCATCAGGCACGTGGAAAACGTGATTGCAAGGATGGCCAATATCCCTGCAAGGAACCTGACCCAGTCTGACATAGACCGGCTCAAAGCCCTGGAACCGTCCCTGAAAGAAGTAGTGTTCGGACAGGACGAGGCAATCAGGACGGTGGTAAAGGCCATAAAACGCTCGCGCGCAGGAATCACCCATCCTGACAGGCCCATAGGCTCTTTCCTGTTTACCGGGCCGACAGGCGTAGGCAAGACAGAACTAGCCCGGCAGGCAGCAAGGGTTCTCGGCATCCATTTTCACAGGTTCGACATGAGTGAATACATGGAAAAGCACGCGGTAGCACGCCTTATCGGCGCACCTCCAGGGTATGTAGGCTTCGACCAGGGCGGCCTGCTGACAGAGGCCATAAGGAAACACCCATTCTCTGTACTGCTGCTGGATGAAATAGAAAAGGCCCATCCGGACATCTTCAACATACTGCTCCAGGTCATGGACTATTCCAAGCTGACAGACAATACCGGCCGCACCGCTGATTTCAAACATGTCATACTCATCATGACATCCAATATAGGAGCAAGAGAAATGGAGGCCAGAACTATTGGCTTCGGCTCCAGGCCATCGGAAGACAGGAAGAAAAAGGGGGCATCGGCTGTAAAAAGGCTGTTCAGTCCTGAATTCAGAAACAGGCTGGATGCAGTAGTCCAGTTTGATAAACTCGAACCGCCTGTCATGGAGATGGTGGTGAACAAGCTCCTGAATGAAGTTGCCTTGCAATTACAAGATAAAAAGATCAAAATTACTGCCTCGCAAGAGGCTCAAAAATGGTTGGCGCAAAAGGGATTTGACCCTGAACATGGCGCAAGGCCTCTTGGCAGGCTTATACAGGAGAAGGTAAAAGATGCCATTGCAGACGCTCTGCTCTTTGGCGGCCTCAAAAAAGGAATGACCGTGAAAATCGTCATTGATGATAATGGTGATATTGCCATTAGCTACCGGAGATAAATTCATGCCCATAATCCAGACCATTACCATCAGCCCGAACCTGCCGGAGAAGCTGAGACCTCTCATCAAGATAGCCAAGAACCTCTGGTGGACGTGGACTCCCGAGGCAATCTTCCTGTTCAAGGACATGGATAGCGACCTGTGGGACAATACGGGTCATAATCCCATTGCCATGCTTGGGGCCATCGAACAACCAAGGCTGGAAGAGCTGGAAAGGGATGAGGTCTTCCTGGCAAGGATGGAGAGTGTTCTCTCTGAACTTGATCGCTATCTCAATGCACAGACATGGTTCAAAAAGGCCAGCGGCTCTGACGATCCTGGTCTTATCGCTTACTTTTCTGCCGAGTTCGGGCTTCATGAAAGCCTGCCGCTCTACTCCGGGGGGCTTGGCATACTGGCAGGCGATCACATGAAATCAGCCAGTGACCTGGGCCTGCCGCTGATGGGCATAGGCCTTCTATACAAGCACGGCTATTTCCAGCAATATCTTAACCCGGACGGCTGGCAGCTTGAGACATATCCAACCAATGACTTCTACAACATGCCCCTGACCCTGGTGACTGATGACGATGACAACCCTGTCACCATAAAGGTTGAACTGGGAGGCAGGGAGGTTTACTGCCAGGCATGGGAGATTATCGTTGGCCGGGTCAAGATATACATGCTGGACACGGACCTGCCCCTAAACAACAAAAATGACAGGCAGATTACTTCCCACCTGTACGGAGGAAGCATAGAGACAAGGCTGGAGCAGGAAATAGTCCTGGGCAGGGGCGGTATAAGATTCATGCGCAGGATCAACAGTGTCCCGGCAGTATGCCACATGAACGAGGGGCACTCGGCATTCATGGCAATAGAACGCCTGCTGCAGCTTGTAAAGAAGGAAGGGCTAAACTTCGACGAGGCAATGGAGGCAGTCAGGGCCACCAGTGTCTTTACCACCCATACGCCGGTACCTGCAGGCATAGACCGCTTTCCCAGTGACTTGATAAGACGTTACTTTTCCACCACGGCAGATGAGCTGGGGATCGGCATAAAGGCATTCATGGACCTGGGCAGGATTCAGCCCGGCAACAGCAATGAACAGTTCTGCATGGCTGTTCTTGCCATAAAGATGGCGTCCCAGACCAATGGTGTGAGCAAGCTCCACGGTGAGGTCTCCAGGGAGATGTGGGCGCAGATATGGCCCCAGATACCAAAACACGAAGTGCCCATAACCCATGTCACCAACGGAATACACACCCTTGGATGGCTGTCCAGGGAGATGTCCAGGCTCTACGAAAGATATCTTGGATCAAGATGGATAGATGAACCCACCAATCATGCCATCTGGAAACGTGTAGAGCACATTGCAGACTTTGAGCTGTGGAGAAGCAGAGAGCGGCTGCGAGACAGGCTTATCTCGTTTGCCAGGCGCAGGCTGAAAAAACAGCTGGAAAACAAGGGGGCTCCAAAGTACCAGGTCAAGATGGCAGACGAGGTGCTGGACCCTGAGGCCCTGACCATAGGCTTTGCCAGGCGCTTTGCCACATACAAAAGAGCCACCCTGTTGTTCAGGGACGAGGAAAGGCTGATAAAGATACTCACCAACCCTTCCAGGCCCGTGCAGATAATCCTCAGTGGCAAGGCGCACCCGAAGGACAAGTCAGGCAAGGAACTGATACACCGCGTTGTCCAGATGGCCAACCGTCCGGAGCTGCGCAATCACATAGTATTCATCGAGAACTACGACATAGAAGTTGCAAGGTACCTGGTGCAGGGTGTTGACGTATGGCTGAACACGCCCAGGAGGCCGATGGAGGCAAGCGGCACCAGCGGTATGAAGGTCACTGCCAATGGCGGTCTGAACCTCAGCATCCTGGACGGCTGGTGGGTAGAGGGCTACAATGGCAAGAACGGATGGGCCATTGGGGCAGGCGAGGAATACGACGACCATGAATACCAGGACGAGGTGGAAAGCAGGCTCCTGTATGAACTCCTGGAAAATACCGTTGTTCCGCTCTTTTACAACAGGTCAGGCCATGATATTCCAACGGGCTGGATAGAGATGGTCAAGAATTCCATCCAGACCATCTGCCCGTTTTTCAATACAAACAGGATGGTGGAAGAATACAGCTCCAAGTTCTACCTGCCCAATGCCTCCAGGTGGAAGGTGCTGCTGCAGACAGGATGGCAGGAGGCAAAGGAGCTGTCCCAGTGGAAAAAGAGGGTATATTCTCTGTGGGACAAGGTGAATATAGTAGAAGTACAGCTTCCATCCAATCATTCGCCCAAGGTAGGGGACAGGATTCCTATTATTGCTGTGGTCAACCTGGGGGAATTGACGCCTGAGGAAATACGGCTGGACGCCTACATCGGACATCTTGATGAAAAAGGCGAGATTACCGAGGGCCATCCCCTGCCGCTGCTATATACCGGAGATACTACTGACAAGGGCTATGTGTACAGGGGCAACCTGCTGTGCCTTTCGAGTGGTCAAATCGGCTTTACAGTTCGGTGCTATCCTTACAGAAAGGAACTGGCACACCAGTTCGAGCTTGGTCTCCTGAAATGGTGGGACCACAGGTAAGATCTATATTTTTTACCCAAACTTCTTGTTGAATACTTGAGGGGCCAGTTTCACTTTTTAATTGCAGAACTTGGGTTTCATGCTGTTTTAACAGAAAACTCCAGGTTCAGCCTCCCTGCTGCACCTGTCTCAGGATCACTGGCCTCTATCAATAACTGGTATCGTCCCGGGCCAGGGCATGCAATACGGCCTGCAAATTCGCTCACCCTGCCTGAATATGAAAGGATTGAGCAGTTTTCCGCACCGGCATCTGCAGGCAGCAGGCATGCCCGGACTCTAAAACGCCTTGGGTCCCACCTGCCGCCTGCACAGGCAGGCATTCCGCAGCTTAAGGTCACCTGTACGGATACCTCGAGAGCTTTCCCCTTGACGGTTGTAACCACGCCGCCGGGCTGGGGAGAGATTGGCTGTACCGCAAGTTGCACTGTCACGATATTTTACCTTTGCATGCTGTTGCCCTGTCTGCACTGCCAATAATGGAACAACCAGGTACTTGATATAAACGCCTGAGCAGATTTTCCTTATTCATGCCGTATGCTATACTGGCATCATCAGCATCTCGCAAGCAGATACGAACTGACCTGAGAAAAACAAAAGGAGCCGAGAACATTGACTGATTTCAAGTTTGGCTGGTGGACCACTGGCAGAGACCAGGCTGCGGTCAACCTCTTCAATACGGTATGGAAGGCAATGGAGGATCACACCATAACAGGAAGCATGGCCTATGTATTCTGCTCCAGGGCAAGGGGCGAGGGTGTCTTCAGTGATGAAATAATCTCCCTTGCGGACAAACGCGGCATCCCTGTGGAAACCTTCTCGGCAGTAAATTTCAAGCCTGAGCTGAGGAAGCAGGACAGAAACCATTGGAGGACAGAATACCACGAAAAGGTCTATGAGCTGATAGGGAAATACAATTGCTCCATGGCCGTTCTGGCAGGCTACATGTGGGTATTGAGTCCTGAAATCTGTGCAAAGGTAGATGCAATAAATCTGCACCCTGCCCTTCCAGGCGGACCAACAGGTACATGGCAGGAGGTCATCTGGAAGCTCCTGGAAGAACAGGCTGACAAAACAGGGGCGATGATGCACCTGGTCACGCCGGAGCTGGACAGAGGGCCTGCAGTGACCTTCTTTTCGTTCCCGATAAAAGGCCCGGAGTGGCAGGCCCTCTGGGATGAATTCCTGGAACTCAGGCAGAAAAAGGACATGGAAGCCATCATGAAAGACCCAGGGGAAAAACTGGGGCTGTTCAAAAAGATTCGACAGGAAGGGGAAAAGAGAGAACTGCCGCTGATTGTCCAGACACTTGGGGCCATGTCCAGAAAAGAAATAGTAATACATGGAGGGCAGCTTTACGACTCTCACATGAACCCCATATCTGAACCACTGGACCTCTCTGCACAGGTCAATGCCTCGATATCATGAGGTACTCAGCAGTGCAATTTAAATAGCGGCGTGCCAAAACATGAAGATTCATACCGAAACCTTTGATGACGGCCGTCTCCTGGTAAACAGGGATTTCACAGGGCTCCTGGAGGAAAACGGGCTCACAACTGCCAATGATATCTGGAAACTGAAAGACCAGAGCGTCAAGAAAATCCTAAAAGAGCGCACCACGGGCAAGGTATATCTGTCAAGGCATGGCGGTGACGGCAAAGTCGAGGTCTTTATCAAGAGATACACCAGGGTACCGGCAAGACAGAAGATCAAGGATGCATTCTCTCTCAAATTCTTCCAGTTTGATGCGCTGCACGAATGGAATGCCCAACTCCTCTTCCACCTGGCGGAGCTCCCGACCGTTATCCCAATTGCCGCCGGCAGGACCAGGCAGGGAACCTTCAATCTGACACTTGGAATACAAGGCTACGAAAGGGCATCTGTTGTGCTGGAAAGGATGGGGAGCGATCAAGAGAAACAGCGCAACACCGTTATAGAGATGATTGCCAAGTATGTTGGAAGAATGCACCAGGTGGGGCTTGCCCATCAGGACCTCTACCTCGTACATTTTTTCCTTAAGGGCAGCACAATGATCCCCTACCTGATTGACCTGCAAAGGGTCATCATTGAAAAAGAACTCTCTGACAAATGGCGGATCAAGGACCTTGCCGAGTTGTTGTTCTCGGCCCGTCCTGTAGTATCAGACCGCGAAATCAAGATCTTCTGCAAGACCTATTCCGAGGTATCAGGCATTGACCTGCATGACCATCCCGGCATGATCCGGGCCATAAGGAAAAAGGCCGACAGGATAGAATCCCGCCACAGGCGGAAGATGGCATCAAGCAGAGAGAGGAGCTGAGCAATACTTTCCAGGGCAGCCTTCAAAATAATGCTGAGGGTCAGTGAGCATTACGGCAGGCAATCTCTGCAGCCTGTTGAGAACCTTGACACCAGGGTAGTCAGGAAAATTCTCGTGGTATCCTGCACGGCCATTGGGGACACCCTGTTTGCCACGCCCTGCATAAGGGCGGTCCGGCACCTGTTGCCGGATGCGGAGATCGACCTCCTGGTAAGAGAAAAATTCCTGGATCTTTTCATAAAAAATCCATGGATAGATTCAATAAGCGGGTACAAGGGCAGGTACAGGGGTGGCCTGGGACTCCTCTGGCAGATGAAAACCCAGGGATACGACCTTTGCCTCATCTTTCACGACAGTGACCCATGTCCTGTGCAGGCAGCCTTCCTGGCAGGCATTCCCTTTATATTCAGAATCGGCCAGAGAGACGAAAAGGTTGCCAGATGGCTCTCCGCCAGGATTCCCTATGACCAGAAAAAGCATGCCATAGACCAGAGGCTCGAGGTGGTAAGAAAGGTCTTCGGGATACGCCTGGACAGCCCTGAGCACATGAAGATGGACCTGTATGCAGATCCCGGAGAAGGCAGGCGGCTCTGGCAGGCCATACTGATCAAGGCCGGCCTTCCTGTAACAGGCACCAGGATAATCGGCATGCAGTTTGCCGCATCCGGCAGCTACAAGGAATGGCCTCCGGAAAGCTTCGCAAGCCTGGCGCATGGCCTGTTGCAGGCATCAAAAAAACATGTGATATGCCTTACAGGCAGTCCTAGAGACAGGACGCAGGGTGAAAAAATCAGGGGGATGGTAAGGGACATGGCCGGTTCCTCCAGGCGTGTGCTCAATCTTGCGGGAAAGATCAAACTCTCGCGATTTTCCAGCTTTATTCAGGGTATGGACCTTCTTGTCTCCAATGACACTGGGCCCCTGCACGTTGCCATAGCTGTTGAAACACCTACCGTATCACTTTTTGTCCCGAGTAATGCCATGGCTACAGGTCCTGTCCAGGACCCTGCCTTCCACAGGGTGATCACCAAGCCGAAACCATGCACGCCCTGCGTGGAAAAATATTGCAAAAGCCCGGACTGCATGCGCCTCATAACCGTTGAAGAGGTCATGGAAACAGTAATGGACAGCCTGTCACGGATACATGGCAGGCATAACGTGAATAAAGGCGGCCTGAGTTGAGCGTCTTTCCATCTCCATGCCCTTCTGCAGATGCATGGGAAACCAGGGACCCTGAGTTTGATCCCCAGGCATTATGGACAGCCGGAGGCACCCTTGTAAAAAAAGCTGACAAGAGAAAGGTCATCAGGTCCGGCAAGTATTTTATAAAGGCATTCAGGCTGGCCCCGGGCCCAGCAGGGCGGCTCAGGGACCCGGCCAGGCTTGAATGGACAATTTCCCTGGCCCTTGCAGAAAGGGGGCTTACCCCGAAACCCTGTGCATACGGCAGGTCCGGAAGGTGGTCGTATTTCATTGCCCAGAAGGCAGATGGCCTTGAGCTCGGGCAATACATCAACAAACTGCAGGCGCAGCCTGACAGGCGCATGACAAGGAAAATGGCAAAAGATTTTGCCGGATTTCTCGTAGATATCGCGTCCTGCGGGGTGCTGCAGCCAGATTTCCACCTGGGAAATATCCTATTCCAGGAACCTGCCGGACATCTCCTGCTTCTGGACCTGCACAGGGCACATTACAGGGGCCGTCCACTGAGTCAGCGTGAGTTTACCCAGCAGATTATCTCCGTCTTGCCGCCCATGGTGGAAAATCTCTCATCAAGAAACATCCTGGAGGCATGCTCCATCCTCTCCAGACATGTCCCGGTCCTCGGGCAAAGAGCTGGAAGGTATAATCTCCTGGACAAGGCCTTTGAAAACATGCGCCGTCACTGGGACAAAAAGGAAAAGAGAAAGATATACGCCAGCCAGAGGAGGAAACGGACACGGGGCGGATTATGCATAAGTGCTGCCATAGCTGAAGAGGAGGCTGTAAAAGGCCTCAGGGCACTGGTCCTTTCCCCTGATCAGTACATGAATGACAGGACAGTAGTACAGGAGATATTGAAGGACTCTCGCCATACCCTGTGCATGAAGGCAGTATTCGGCAGCAGGAAATACTTTGTAAAGGCCTACCGCAGCTCCGGAAACCTCAAGGCAATCTCCTACCTGGCAAGGAAGCCAAGGAGCCTCAAAACCTGGGATATGTCCTGGCGGCTTGCCTACAGGCACATACCTGTTGCAAGGCCTGTTGCGGCATTCCAGACCAGGAATCCCTGGAGCCGCATCTATGGCGCAGTGCTGTTTCCGTGGATACCAGAAGCAGTAACCAGCAAACAGAACATCACGGATCTCCTGCATGAACCCGCCTCGGCCAACCTGTTCATAAAGCACCTGGCACATTTCGTATGGCAGATGCACCAAAGAGGTGTCTTCCACGGCGACTGCAAGATTACGAATTTTATCTGTTTCCCAGGCAGGAAACCTGAACTTGTATTATTTGACCTGGATTCCACAAAAATCCTTAAAAAAATGCGTGACAGGGAACGCATTGCCGATATCGCCTGCATGTGCAGATCCCTGGAAAAGCTTGGATGCATAAAGGATTCTGCCTCCATGTTCATAAGGGAATATGCCAGGCTGCATGTACCCTGGGACACCTGTACAGGCAAGATAGAAGGCCGCATCAGGGGAATTATCCTCAAAAAGACCAGGGAGACAAGATGATGCGCGTGCTATTTGAACTGGATGCCGCACTCAGGAACAGGTATTCCGGCTTCTATACTTTTGCGTCAGGGCTCATAAATGCCATGGACCGCCTTGATAACCCCCCGAAGATGGTCTTTCTCTACCAAAAAAGGTACAAGAGACTTGCCGAAGAAATGCTGGCAGGTCTCGGGCCCTGGGCAACCGGCAGGGCATGCCCTTTCAAGTTCCGATGGATACAAAACCTCTGGAACATCTCCCTTATGCCGTCCATTCAGCGCATTGGAGGCTGCTTTGACCTCTATCACTGCTTCCATCATTTCATGCCACCCAGGGCTCCAGGCCCAAGGCTTCTTACCGTGCATGATCTGAGGCGCTATGTACTGCCTGAGCTGTACCCGAAATCCAGCACCAGGCGGTTTGAAACAGCAGTGAGCAGGGCCGACCATTTCCTGACAATATCCCAAGCCAGCAAAAGAGATCTGTGCAGGATATTTGACATAAGCTCCGAAAGGGTGGATGTGGTGCCTCTTGGTTGCAGCATGAAAACACATGAATGCAGTCAGGATGAAATAGACAGGATGAAGCAGGAGCTGCGCCAGCAATACAATCTTCCATTCACCAATTATCTTGTTGTATTTTCTTCCAGTGATGCGAGAAAAAATATCAGGAGGACGGCTGACGCCTTCAAGACGGCATTGCCAGACCTGCCAGAAAATACGGGCCTGGTGATACTGGGTGCCCTGCCCTCTTCATTCACCAACAACTCGAATGATATTTTTACACCTGGCACAGTTGGTGATATAATTCCCTGGCTTGTCTGCAGCAGGGGCCTTGTATTTGCCAGCCTGTACGAGGGTTTTGGGCTGCCGATTTTAGAAGGATTTGCCGCAGGCGTACCAGTCATAACATCCAACTGCTCTTCCATGCCGGAAGTAGCTGGAGATGCGGCCCTGCTGGTTGACCCAGGGGACACCAGGCAGATCCGGGACGCAATAAAGACATTGTTAAATGATGATTCTACCGTGCGCTCCCTGGTCAAGGCCGGAAAAAGGCGGCTCAGAAAATTCAGATGGAAAAGAAGTGCAGAAGCTACAGTGAAAATATACAAAAGACTGTGCCGTACCGGAAATACACACTAAAAACAGCTTGCATTTGAAGCTGCAGCTAACTGGCACTCTACATGGGTTAACTTAGCACACTGAAATGAACATCCTCTATATTACAGCCAAGAGACGGTTTGACCTGGCCCTGGGCAATTACCTGAGAAACTATGCGCGGGTATTCTTCGTTGCCTCGGACCCCCTGGACCATCTCTTCTTCAAGATCAATGGCGAAGACCCTGTCAGGGCATGGCATGAGATAGCACAAATTGCAAGGAAATCCCCTAAATCAAGCCTCCCGGCTGAACGCTACCTGGACTATGTGGAGTGTTACAGGCTTGAAAAAAACCAGGAAAGGCGCAATAAGATAAAAAATCTTTTTACAGCCTATACCATCCTCCTGGAAAATCTTTTCAGTGAGCTGGACATATCCGTATGCCTGGCCCATGAACGTGACTTCATTGATACTGCCAGCGCCCAGTGCGTTGCTGAACACAGGGGATGCAGGATATTTTACTTTTCATCCGGCTTTTTCAGGGGGCAAACCATAAGCGTTGCCCCTGAAAGGATACTCTTCAATGATTACCATGCATGGGAAAAGAGGATAGAAACAGGCCCTTCCAGCCTGTCAGGGCAAAATGCCGCTCATCCTGGCAAAACGGCCGGGGCATTGCCATTCAAGGAAGCCGGTCATATAAAACCAAGAAAGATTCCAAGGCATAAAGAGTATGCCACCAGGCTGATCTGCATGGCCAGGCCGGGCTGCAGGGAACCGGCCGGGCTGCTGCGTCCCCGCAGGAATATCCTCTCATCCTTGCGTCACCAGGCCTTAAAGAAAAGCGCCAGGCGCCTGAAACCTGACAATGTATCCATCCAGGAACCGTTTATCCTGGTTCCATTGCAGGGCAACGAGATACTCGGCCAGGTTGAAAACCCCCTTGGCATAAGGGACATGGAGCACTTTTCAGAGGTTGTCATAAGAGCTGTCCATAAACTCAACCAGCAGTACGGGACCAGGTTCCTGCCCGTTCTCAAGGAGCATCCATTAAGACCCTTTGTTATCAGTGACCAGTTCATCAAGGCACATCCTGAAGCAATCTTCCTGAGGAAGTACGACATGGACAGCCTCATGAAAAGGACATCGCTTATCGTGACATTCAATTCCCTTTCAGGATTTGAGGCCCTGCAGCTCGACAAGCCTGTGGTAATGCTTGGCCCTCTGTTCTATAGGCTGAAGGGCCTGGTGCATTACCCGGAAACCATTAAACAAATTCCACAGGCCATGCACCATGCCATTAACACACCCGTTGACAAGGCAAAACTGGAACGCCTGCTCTCGTACCTGAAGACAAGATACGAGGTCAAGGCCAACAAGAAGGCACTGGATTCCAAAGGCCTGTACAACATTGCCTCCAGGATACTGGGCTGAGTTTCCGGAGGCTAACGAATGCCGGGATCAGAACCTGCAACTAAGGGTAATGCCTGCAGAATTGCCCTGAACATCCTTGTCTTTCTTCTCATCGCACTGCTGCCGTTCAGGATCGGTCCAACTGCAAAGATACTTGCCTGCATCGCCATCACGTTGATTGCAGCATTTCAATGGAAGGCTGCTACTGGAAAAGATGCCTTCAGGATGCTCAAGTTATATGCCCGATCCCCTGTATTCCTTGCCGTATTGTGCATTGACTGCCTTGCTCTGGCATCTATCTTCTTCAGCCCTGACCAGGAGTATTCCGTGCGCGTATTCCTGGACGAATTCCTGCTGAACACATGCCTTTTTGCCAGCGTCGCCCTGTACTCCTCCACAGGAAGCCGCTGCCCGCTTAACTGGAAAAAGGGGCTCGAAACAGCGAATATCATCTTCCTGGCGGGATACCTGGGGCTGATGCTGCAATGGCTGCTGTTTCCCAATCATCCCCTTTTTATGAGGGCAGACGCCAACATCTTCATGGGCAGCATTCCCGGCATCGTATTCAGCTTTGGCAACCACTCCCGGGTCTTCCATGGAATACACCATGTCAGCCTGTTCCTCGGCCTTATGATCGCCTTCTGGAGCAACATGCCGGAACGCAATTCATGGAAAAATATCCTTTTTATTTTCGTTAACTTTGCAACCCTGATCAGCACCACACGCCGCGCCGCCAGCCTGGCAAGCCTTGCAGGCATGTTGTTCGCATTAAAAAAGCAGAAAAAGGATTCCATGCTGCTTCTTATAACCGTCACCGCCCTTATTGCCGGCATATTCATGGCTGTATTCCTTGCCGGCGCATCGAAATACTTTGTCAGGGAAAACTGGCAGCTCATGTTCAGGGGCAACATTGAACAGGCGAGAAAGCTCGGCGGGTCGATACCCTTGAGGATGTCAACCTACAGGGAATTCAGCAGGGAAATAACAAGGCACCCCTTTACACCCCAGGGCATTGGCAAAAAACTCATAAAAGAATATCACCGGGATCTGGTAAAAAGGGCCGGTCTCCAGCATGGCCACAACACGCTGCTGAACTTCGCATTCTATATGGGAATACAGGGCGCAATAGCGCTTGCTATGCTGGTATTCGTCCAGGCCAGGCTATTCTGGAAGGCATTACAGGATGCAGGCAGCATACATGACCGGCAGCTTATGCTGACAGCCCTGACGTTTCTCATCATCTTCTGGGGAACAAACATGTTTACAGATGGATTCAGACACGGTTCAGCCACACTTTACTGGCTGTTTACCGCCATCAGCACGGGCAGGGCCCTCATGATATCACAGCAATCAGTTCAGAATGGACAGATGGCCTGAAAACACCATCCGCTGCCTGAGTTCCGAAGCTGGGAAAACAGTGGATCGCTCCGGCCTGAAGCCTGCCCTGCGATGCAGGTTCAGTGATGGAATATTACCTCTGTCAACATACGAAACTATCCTGTCCATGTTGCAGGACAGGATGCCGGTTACTGTGGCACTGAGCAGCCTCAGGCCCAGGCCCCTCTGCCTGTAAGGACTGTCAACGCCTATGCCGGAGATGACCCATTCATGGCGCCTTATGCAATGACGCGCCATGACAAAACCCACCGGCTCCTTATGATTAAATGCCAGGTACAGGCAGGAAGTTTCAGGATCTGCAAACAGTGCCTTCAGCTCGAAAAACCTGCCGGGCCTGTAACATCCGAAGACTCTCTCCTGAAGACGGACTACTGTTTCCAGCAGGTCTTGCGCTGGATATTGAACCCTTGATATCTGGATATTACAATTCATCCTGCAACTGGTTCATGATTTGGAGGCTTCTCTGCATTTGCAACATGTCTCTGCTGCATGGCTCCTGGCTGTTCTGCGTTGAATTCTCCATGACAAAATGACGATACAGTAACTGATCACAGGTTCCAATGGGCTTTACTGTATATTTCCCTAATTCCACCCATTTTCAAGGAGATACCAATGAAATTCCTGGCCATTGACACAAGCCGGGCTGATGTCAGGACAGAATTCATAGCCGGCATGAGCACCTTTCTGGCCATGCTGTACATAGTGCCGGTCAATGCCGCCATAATGAGCCAGGCGGGAATGCCATTTGACGCCCTGATCACTGCCACCGCGCTTATGACCATTATTGCCACCATCGGCAACGGCCTGTGGGCCAATACACCAGTAGCCATGAGCGTTGGAATGGGGCTGAATGCATACTTTACGTTTGGCCTGGTAAAGGGCAAGGGGATACCATGGCAGACAGGGCTTGGCATAGTATTTCTCTCCGGCATACTGTACATCATAATCAGCATAACACCACTCAGGAGATGGATGATAGAGACCATCCCCATGGATCTCAAGCGGGCTGTAAGCGCAGGCATAGGCGCCTTTATTGCATTTATCGGGCTCAAGCAGATGGGGCTGATAGTCAGGTCTGACGCCACGTTTGTCACGCTGGGAGACCTGCACAATCCAGAGGTATTACTGGGAATATTGTCTCTGGTGCTCGCAGTGATATTCATGGTCCGCAGGGTAAAGGCCGCATTTATCCTTGCCATACTGATAACCACCATTACGGCATGGCTCACAGGTGCGGCAGACCTGCCCAGGTCCTTTCTGTCCATGCCGGCCCCTGTAACCTCCATAGCCATGGAGATGGATGTGCCTTCCGCCCTGTCCCTGAGCCTTTTCCCCGTGCTGCTTACCTTCCTTGTTACGGATATTTTCGACACAATGGGCACGCTGACAGGTGTGGGCCTGCGAGCCCATCTCTTCCAGGAAGGCCATTCCGTTCCGCTTCAGAAAACCATAGAAGCCGATGCGGCGGCTACCTTTCTCAGCGGCATAATGGGTGTTACCAGCACCACTTCCTTCATAGAAAGCGCCGCAGGGGTCGAGGCTGGAGGCAGGACAGGGCTTACAGCCATATTCACCGGTCTGCTGTTCATATTTACCATTTTCATGCTGCCCTTTTTCAAGGCCATTCCCAATGCAGCGATCTACCCCGTGCTCGTGGTGGTAGGGGCGCTGATGTTTTCAGAGATCTCACGTATCGACTTCAGCGATAAGGCTACCACCCTGGCTGCATTCTTCATGATAATGATGATGCCCCTCAGCTACTCCATTACCAACGGTCTGATGATAGGCTCGCTGGTATTCGTGGCAGCCCATCTAGCCCAGGGCACGCCGGGAAAGATAGAGAAGGCCGTATGGATATTCGCAGCCACCGGCGTATTGCTACTGTTCATATTATAAGGGAAGAGTTGCCAAACTGCCGATGTCAGAGGCTGATCGCTGGTTTAAGAGCTGTAATGCTGGCAATTTCAGTATTAATCTCAAAAAATTTTTTTTGCAATATTTATTCTTGATTCATAAACCATTAGCATGTTAAAATAGTGAGAAATTTATCAAGGGGGAATGATACTATAAAAAGGGGCAGAATTAGTATTTTATCGCTTTTGATTTTCTTCTGCTTGAGTACATCAGCAGTTCAAGCCAGCAACCCATACGATGGCTGGTGGTTCGATGCCGATCACCCTGGCTCCGGTATCTCTGTTGAAATACAGGGGGATACCATGTTTGCCGCAATCTATTGCTACTTGTCAGAAAGTCCATTTTGGTTTACATCTGCCGCAAAATACGATGCTCAAAACGATATTTGGGTGGGCGATTTGATCATGTGGATGAATGGTGCCGCCGAGATGTTCCCTGACCATCCTACTTCTTATGATGCAGGAGTATTTGCTATAAAATTTTACTCGGAGGAAGATGCTGGTTTACTTTATAACTCAACTTTCGGACTTGTGTCCGCTGTCATCTAACCTCCTGAATTGTTTGCCAGAGTGGGGTGGCCGGGTGTAGTAAATGGATGATGGATTTCACCACAATCTCTGTTGCCAGGCTGCATAGCTCTTTACCCCACCAGCCTGTCTGCTTCAAAGTATCGGTCAACAGAGACTGAACACGTCTGAGTGCCTCTATAAAGGTCAAATCTTCTAGCTCCTCAC
>JALWYO010000061.1 GCA_026992735.1 Deltaproteobacteria bacterium | reverse complement strand
GGACGTAACAGACGTGCCTGGAGTTGCTGCCGGGCATGAAGCCGTTTTTCTGGGCAGTAGCGGCCAGGAGGTCATTTATGTGGAGGAACTGGCAGAAAAGGCAGGGACCATAAGCTACGAACTGCTCTGTCTACTTGGCAAGCTTAACAGGCGAATTATAGTGAAGTAATCTGTATGCAAATCAGCATGGCCAGGCCGTAATTGATTGTCGGTTAACTGTTTCTTATTGTTGATAATTTTATTAAAAAGTATTTTAAAAATTATCGGTTTGGCAATGTTGAAACGGTAAAGATAAAGGTAAAACACAGGAAATGTTTGGAATAGGACTCCCTGAACTCATAGTTATCCTTGCGCTCGCCTTGATTGTGCTGGGTCCTGAAAAGCTGCCGCAGGTCGCAAAACAGGCTGCGCGTCTAATAAATGAACTCAGAAAGGTGTCTGACGAGTTCAAGAAAGAGCTGGAGATAGACAAGATAGATGATATCAGAAAACCCATCAAGCTGGACAAGGTGCTTGGAGAAGATTTTACCAAGCTTGTGAAGCAGAAGGATTTGATGGGGCCTGATTTTCTCAAATCAGACAGTGATGGCACAGGTCCCGGCGGCCTTGGGCCTGAATGGAAAGAGGCGGGAGGCAGTGGCAACGGTATTGGCAGTGATCCAAAAGGAACACAGCTTTCGAAGAATAGCAACAGCCTGGAGCCGGGTCAGGCTGGTGAAGCCCAGCATGAACTGCAATCCAGGGAAGACAAGGCTCCTGGCCAGGATTCTCCATCGTCTATAAAAAAGGACCAGCCAGCAATGCCTGATTCAGATAACAGCGAACCCCGAAGTTGACCCTGGAAGACTGGGATGGTCTAGATTCTTTTAATGCAGGAAGACAAGTACACATTACAGGATCATCTCTCCGAGCTGCGCAGGAGGCTGATAAGCTGCGTCATATTTTTTGCCATTGCATTTGCTGCCTGTTACGCAGTGTCGTCTCCACTGATTTCCTTTCTGTTTTATCCTGTGAAGCAGGCCCTGCCACCTGGCAGTACCATGGTCTTCACGCATCTTCTGGAAGGTTTCATGGCCTATCTTAAGGTAGCCTTCTGGGGCGCTGTGGTGCTTACTGCACCTTTGATCATCTATCACGTATGGAAATTTTTGCTGCCTGCGCTCTACGATAATGAGAAAAGGACCTTGCGCAGGATAATATTATGGGGCGGCAGCCTTTTCATTGGCGGCGGCGTGTTTGGCTACTGGGTGGTTATTCCCCTCATTCTTTCCATCAGCCTTGGTTATGCCAACGATAACCTGGAGGCACTTCCAAGGCTCCAGAATTATCTTGTCTTTACACTAAAGAGTATATTTATTTTCGGCCTTATCTTTGAGGTGCCATTTCTCATGGCAGGTATTTCCAGGGCTGGCCTGATTCCCAGGGATTACTTTAGAAAACACCGCAAGATCGCCTATATTGCCATTTTCATCCTTTCGGCAGTCCTGGTTCCATCTGACCTGTTTTCTCAGGTCATGCTTTTCTTCCCAATGGTCCTGGTATTTGAGGCGGGAGTGTTGCTGTCGCGCTGAAAGCACAGGACAAACAGTGGCATGCAGGTTTGTCCTTGTTGCCCAATTGCCTGGCAGTGCATCATCTTATTTATATCTCCGTTTTTGTTCTCAATGTCAGTGCCATGAAGTTGACATGGAGCCTGCCCCGTGGCATATTCGCTGAATTCCTTAAAAGGCAATGAAGTCTGCCTGAACCGCTGTTTCAACAGTTGATGACTTCTGTTTTACAAAAGGGGCTGTGTTGCATCTTTTGGAGGCAGATTGAGTTTAATTTTGGGCCCTGCTCGCTATCCAGAGGCAGGGCCCTTTTATTTTCATGTCCAGGGCCTGATAAGGCCTGGCAGCCCTGGTGTATATGTGGCTGTAATTAAAAACTATCCGGGATTATATCAAAATGGGAGGGGTAGCACATGGATATTAGCATTGCGCTTATTATTCTGCTGGGGCTTGGCTCAGATTACCTGTTCAGGAAAATAAAACTTCCCGGGCTTATAGGCATGTTGATTGTTGGTATCCTGGCCGGCCCTTACGTGCTTAATCTCATGTCTCCAGAGATGATGGATGTCTCCGGGGATTTTCGCAAGATTGCCCTCATTGTCATATTGCTCAGGGCCGGTTTTGAATTAAGGCGCGATACCTTGAACCGTGTGGGCAGGACGGCCCTGCTTCTCAGTGCAGTTCCCGCCATATTCGAAATCGCGGCTGTTACATTTTTTGCGCCCAGGTTGCTTGGCATCAGTTACGTGGAGGCGGCGATACTGGGTGCTATTCTTGGCGCAGTCTCTCCTGCTGTAGTTGTTCCATTGATGATAGATTTCATGGACAGGGGCAGAGGAGCCAAGAAGGGCATACCCACGCTGGTGCTGGCGGCATCATCCATAGACGATGTGTTTGTCATAGTCCTTTTTACCATATTCCTGGGTATCTACGGCGGCGGTGATGTAAACATATGGGCCAGGCTTGCCGAGATACCGGTTTCTATTGTACTGGGCATTCTCATAGGCTTGATACCTGGCTACCTTCTCTGGAAGGTCTTTGAAAAGTATGACTGGAGGCCTCCTAAACGTACGCTGATCGTGCTGGGTATTTCCATAGTGCTTACCTGGATTGAGAAGAAGTGCGAAGGCCATGTGCCGATTGCCAGTCTTCTCGGCGTCATGGCCATAGGCTTTATTATCCTGGAGAAGTCAGAGCCTATTGCCCATATAATGTCCCAGAAGCTCAAAAAATTATGGGTTTTTGCAGAACTGCTCCTTTTTGTGCTGGTTGGTGCCCAGGTAAATATACACGTGGCAATGGACGCCGGGCTTATGGGCAGCCTGGTTGTTGTGATAGGCTTGATTTTCAGGAGCATTGGCACATATCTCTGCCTGATTGGTACCCCCCTGACACCCATGGAGAGGCTGTTTACCGTGGTTTCATATATTCCCAAGGCTACCGTGCAGGCAGCCATAGGTGCAGTGCCCTTGGCATATGGAGTGGCATCTGGTGATCTCATTCTTGCTATTGCAGTGCTGTCTATCCTTCTGACTGCGCCAGCCGGTGCCATAGGCATCATGTATCTCGGCGAAAAGGTATTGGATTACGGCGAAAAGTCACCGTACAAGTTCAAACAGCTGCGCCAGAAGCTGGAGCTTCCCAGAGTAGGTGAACGCGTCCGCTGCCGTAAGGATGGATCACTCTGGAAGGTGATTGAGGAAAGAGAGATATGGTTAGAGGACCAAAATGGGGACAGCATGGCAAAATCGCCAGTCCCTGCCATAGAACTCAGGCTCTGGAGGGAGGAAAGGGGCAAGGAGCCGGGGACCGGGCAGACAACATACCGGATCTACAGGCCTGGTGATTCCCCGTTTACTGCCGAGTTTGAAATCATATACGATTGGTAATGACTCCTGGAAAATCCGCCTGTCTTTAAATCTTTCTTGACTTTCTTGCAATTCTGTTGCAATAACAACTAGCCTTTTGCCCTGGCTTCCAGTCCCAGGGCATCTGATTTTTGGTATCTGCTCACAAGGTATCGCATCTACGGCGTTGTCGGACGCTTGAAGTACAGGAAGTACGCCTGCGCGTCCTTTCGCCTTGTATCTGCAACACCTTGCAAGCAGATATAGGAGAATTTACACGGACTTATTGAGAAGTTACGATTTTTGTAGATAAGTAGTGACCGCCTCCTGGAGGAAGCGAAGAATGTTTATGGATAGGATATTAGGCCTTGTCTGGCGTACCTGTAGTATTTTCTTGTTGGCAATGTTGTTGCAGTTATTCCTGTGGATATCATTGTTGCATGCAGCTGTTGGCAAACTCGATGTGGTAGTCAGTATCCTTCCCCAGAAGTACTTTGTTGACAGGATAGGAGGCGATAAGGTGAACTGTTCTGTTATAGTGCAGCCAGGGGCAGATCCTGCGACCTATGAGCCCAGGCCAAGGCAAATGGCCTTCCTTGCCAAGGCAAACCTGTATTTTTCCATAGGGGTACCCTTTGAACAGGCCTGGCTCAAGCGTTTCAGCCAGGTCAATCCCAAGCTCATGATAGTTCCTGTCCAGGATGGCATAAGGCTGTACCCAGTATCAGAAAACAAGAGCATGGGGGAAAAAATCCACGGGCGTGCAACTGGCATGATGGACCCTCATATATGGCTTTCCCCGCCCTTGGTGATGCTTCAGGCCAGAAACATCCTGGATGCCCTCGTGCATGCCCGTCCTGCATATGCAGCATATTTCCAGGCAAATTATCTTGCCCTCGTTCAGTTAGTGGCCAGGACGGACATGAAGATAATGGACATGTTGATGCCTGAAGTGGCAGGCAAGAGCAAGCCTCCTGTTTTCATGGTGTTTCATCCATGCTGGGGTTATTTCGCAAGGGCCTATGGTCTCAGGCAGGTGGCCATTCAGGAGGCTGGCAGGGAACCAGGCGCCAGGCGCCTGGCAGAGCTTGTCTCCATGGCCAGGAGACTGGGTGTCGTTTCCATCTTTGTTCAGCCCCAGTTTTCAAGCAGGAGTGCAAAGGCCATAGCAGATTCGGTGGGGGCCAGTCTGGTTCCTCTTGATCCCCTTGCCTACGATTGGGACAGGAATCTCATTAAAGTTGCCACCAGGATCAGGGAGAGCCTCAGATGACAGGGAGAGAGGCAGCAGATGCCGGCATGGGCAAGGCAGCAATGCCTGACATCGAGATTCGGGACTGTTTCTTTTCTTTCAATGGCGTTCCCGTGCTCAGGGATGTGAATCTGCGTATATTCCATGGTGATTTCGTGGCGGTAATCGGGCCTAATGGTGGCGGAAAGACCACTCTGCTGAAGTTGATGCTTGGATTGCTTAAGCCGGACAAGGGCGTGGTGAAGTTGCTGGGTGATGACCCCTGCAGGACCCGTCAACGTGTTGGCTACATGCCTCAGTACAGTACAGGGGAAAAGGGATTCCCGATAACTGTAGAGGACGTGGTGTTGCTGGGCAGGCTTGGTATTACAGGGCTTGGGTGTAGGTTCAGCAAAGAGGACAGGAAAGCTGCCATTAGTTCCCTGGAAATGGTGGGCATGAAGGCTCACATGCATAAGAGGATAGGCGATCTGTCCGGTGGGCAGATCCAGAGGACGCTCCTGGCCAGGGCGCTTGTTTCCGGCCCGGAGGTGCTGTTCCTGGACGAGCCAATGGCCAGCATAGACATAGACGGGCAGTCCCTGCTCTTCGATCTCCTTGGGCAGATCAACCGGGATATGACCATTCTGTTTGTGACACATGATGTCGGTCTTCTGTCAAGGTATGTCAAGTCCATAATCTGCGTTAACGAAAGGGTATTTGTGCACGATGAGCCCAGGATGACCCCGGAGATGATATCCAATCTGACAGGCACTGCCGAGACCTGTCCTGTGGAGATGGTGGCCCACGGCATGCCTCACAGGGTCCTGGAAAGACACAGGAAGGACTGATAATGGAGATTTTCTCTCTTCCCTTCATCCAGCATGCAATACTAGCCGGCCTGCTTGCCAGCATCGCCTGCGGTATTATCGGCAGCCTGGTGGTGGTCAACCGGACGGTGTTCCTGGCTGGCGGTATCGCACATGCAGCCTATGGCGGGGTAGGGCTGGCCTTCTTTTTTGCCCTTCCGGCCCTGCCATGCATCATGGGCTTTTCGCTGTTTACTGCCCTGATAATGGCTTTCATTACAATGAGACGCCGCGAGAGAATGGATACCTTTATCGGGGTGGTATGGGCGGTTGGAATGGCCCTTGGCATTATACTTATTGATCTGAGCCCTGGATACAACGTGGATCTTATGAGCTTCCTGTTTGGAAGCATCCTGACCGTGCCGGGTTCTGATATCGGTATCATGGTTGCAGTGGATATTGTGACCGTTGCTGCGGTCTGTTTCTTCTACAAGGAGCTGCTGGCCATGAGCTATGACATGGAGTTCTCCAGGGTGCGGGGCGTGCCCGTGAATATGCTCCATTTTCTTTTTTTAGCCCTTGTGGCCCTTGGAGTTGTCATGACCATACGCGTGGTAGGCCTGATCCTGGTTATGGCGCTTTTTACTATTGCGCCATATCTGACAGAGAGGTTTTCAAGGTCCCTGGCCGGCATGATGGCCGCTTCGTGCATGGCCAACATCTTTTTCGTATTTACCGGGTTGTGGCTTTCCTACAGGTACAACCTGACCAGTGGGGCCACTATCATACTGGTTGCCGCTGTTTTTTTGATGATTTTCATCCTGTTGGAAAGGTTTGTACCTAAACACTCATGAATAAGGTTTTTTCACGGCTGTTAAAAGCAGGAGATCGATTATGGATATTGTAAGCAGAGTTACGGAGCATATCAGGCAGCACGACCGACTCATTGAGATATTCAACATGGAGATAGAGAAGACAGAGCCAGGCCTGGCAAGAGTGTCCATGAAGGTAGGGCCGGACCACCTCAATGCCGCCCGTCTCTGTCACGGCGCAGCACTGTTTGCCCTGGCAGATGTGGCCTTTGCCCTGGCTGCAAACTGCCATGGACGCATGGCCCTGGCCATAGAGGCCTCCATGAATTACTTCAGGCCTGTGAAAGAGGGCTCCAGGGTATTGGCGGTCTGCCAGGAGGAATTCCAGGGCAGGAGGACAGGGACCTATTTTGCCACTGTCACAGGTGAAGACGGGAAAAAGATAGCAATATTCAAGGCGACATCATTTACCATAGACGACGGGAATGTCTCTGCCTTTGCCGGGAGTGACAAGGCATGAGCCAGGAGAAGGGACATCTGACAATAGCCCTTGCCGGCAATCCCAACGCCGGCAAAACTACTATCTTCAACCAGCTTACAGGTGCCCGCCAGAAGGTCGGCAACTGGTCAGGTGTTACTGTGGAGAAGAAGGAGGGAAACCTGCTTCACAGGGACACAGAGATTACCGTGGTGGATCTGCCCGGGATCTATTCCCTTACCGCCTACTCGGTTGAAGAGGTAGTCGCCAGGAATTTTATACTTGAAGAGCATCCTGACGTGGTGGTGGATATCCTGGATGCCTCTAACCTCGAAAGGAATCTTTACCTTGCTGTCCAGCTCATAGAGTTGAACATACCCCTGGTATTTGCCATGAACATGGTGGACGTGGCCAGGGCCAGGGGCATTATTATAGATTACCAGCAGCTTTCAAACCTGCTTGGTGTGCCCATTGTAGAGACTGTGGGCACCAGGGGTGAGGGCATCCCCGATCTGCTGGATACGGTCCTGGAGGTTTCTACAGGCAGAGATCCTGCCTCGCGCCATATACATATCAACTACGGCAGGGAGATAGAAAGGGAAATTCTGAATATACGAGAGGTTCTGAAGAAGGACCCCGAGCTTTACAAGGGTTACTATCCAAGGTGGCTGGCAGTAAAGCTTTTGGAAAAGGACAGGATAGTTGAAGAGCGGGTTAGGCGTTCTCCAGCAGCGCAGGAGATAATGGCCCAGGTGGATAGGAGCCGTAATCATGTGCTTTCCATATTTCAGGAGGATGCTGAAACAGTTATTGCAGAGGCCAGGTATGGTTTCATCGCAGGTGCCCTGAAAGAGACCATGCGCCTGTCCGCTGCTGCCAAGAAGACCATCTCTGATAAGATTGATCAGGTCCTGACGAACAGGATCCTTGGCTTTCCTATACTGTTTTTTTTCATGTATTTGCTTTTTCAGGGCACCTTTTCCATAGGCGCATATCCGGTTGAATGGATAGAAAAGGGAGTGGATCTGCTTGCCGGGCTGGTTTCCAGCAGTCTGCCTGAAGGCCTGCTGCGGGATATGCTTGTGGACGGTGTCATCGGCGGCGTCGGCGGCGTTATCGTGTTTTTGCCCAATATCCTGCTGTTGTTTCTGGGCATCAGCCTTTTTGAGGATACCGGCTACATGGCCAGGGCTGCATTCATCATGGACAGGATTATGCATACCCTGGGCCTTCATGGGAAGTCTTTTATCCCCCTGCTGATGGGTTTCGGCTGTAATGTGCCTGCCATAATGGCTGCACGTACATTGGAAACCAGGAGGGACAGGCTCCTGACCATACTGATAAATCCTCTTATGAGCTGCTCCGCAAGGCTCCCGGTGTATGTCCTGATAGCAGGGGCCTTTTTCCCACATTCTGCAGGCAATGTGATATTCGCTATTTATCTTTTGGGGGTAGTGCTTGCCATACTCGTCGGCCAGGTCTTCAGCCGCACCATATTCAAGGGCCAGAGTGCTCCATTTGTGCTGGAACTGCCACCTTACCGCCTGCCTACCCTGAAGAGTGTCCTTATACACATGTGGGAAAAGGGCAAGGTGTATCTGCAGAAGATGGGAGGCGTTGTGTTGGCCTTTTCCATAGTGATATGGTTCCTGGGCGCTTTCCCAAAAGATATTCACTATTCGATGGACTATGATAATGAGATCCAGCAGCTGACTGCCAGGATTAATGCCATAAAAGCAGGCAAGGGTGTTGGTGCAGTCAAGACTCAGGAGCTGCAGGGCCTCAGGGAACATCTCCGCAATCTCAGGCTCAACATGGAAGAGGAACGTCTTTCTCAGAGCTACATAGGCCGTATAGGGCATGCCATAGAGCCGATGATAGCCCCTCTCGGGTTCGACTGGAAACTAGGCGTGAGCCTTGTGACAGGTTTTGTGGCAAAAGAGGTGGTGGTCAGTACAATGGGGGTCCTTTATCAGACCGGCGAGGAGGACTCTTCCAGCCTGAAGAAGGCATTAAAGGCCAGTGGAATAGACAGGCCCACTGCCCTTGCATTCATGGTGTTCGTGCTTATCTACGTGCCATGCCTGGTCACTGTAGTCACTATCTGGCGAGAGACGGGCTCTCTGGGCTGGACGGCGTTTTCCGTGTCCTATCTCATGGTTCTTGCCTGGGTTGCCGCCTTCGTGGTGAGACAGTGCTGCATGGTGTTTTTCCATTGATTGTTTGGATATAGGGGCTTTCAAAGAGAACAAAAAAAATAAGGCCGCCTGTTCACACTCGAACAGGCGGCCTTTTCATTTTGTATTTCAGATGACTGACTACGCCGTGATTATCTCATGAAGGGCAGGAGCTTCGTGTACTTCATGAACACGATGATCAGGGCAAGTGCCAGCATTCTCTTCAGGAAGATCTCAGGCAGCTTTTTCTGGATCTTCGGACCGACCATACCACCGGCGATGGCACCGCCAGCTATACATGCTGCCATGATCCAGTCAGGCTGGTAACCCATGAGGATGTATTTCGAGATACCGCCAAGAGACGTGGCAAAGGTTCCTGCCAGCGCGATTGGAACGGCCAGGTACATTGGGTAGCCCATGAACGTGGTCATGAAGGGCATGAACATGAAACCGCCACCAACGCCAAAGGATGATGCGATCATTCCCATGACTATACCGCCAATAAGCATGGTAAGCGGCTTGGCCACGAATGTTTCTCCCCAGAACCTCATGTCGAACTTAACGAAGTTGAACTTGTCAAATTCAACCTTGCCAAGCTCTGCGGCCTTGCCGGTCTTCTTGGCTTCTTCAACAGCCTTGTTGAACTTCTGGATGATGGCCTTGAGGGCCTTTTTCTTTTCGATGGTGCTTGGAAGACTCTCATGGAACAGCTTGAAGCCTATGAGCAAGCAGATGATGCCTAGATAGAACTTGTAGGCCTTCAGGGGCAGGTACTTTGCAGAGAACGTGGGTCCAATAAAGAAGGCGCCGATGAGGATACCTATTGCAAAGAATATGGCAACAGGCCATGCAAAGCGTTTGGCCTTGAAGTAGCTGATGAGACCAGTAAGCGGTGAGCAGAGTGTCAGGAACAGGTTGGTGGGCTTGATGGTGTTGGCTGCATTGATACCGATGGGGCCCTTGGTCCCGATAACTGTAATCTGGTATGCAGCAGTGAAAAGACCGCCAGCAGCACCCATGATGACGAAGAGTACACCGATTACGAATGCACCACCCAGCACTACCAGAGGATTCATGTAGCAGCCACCTGTGCTGAAGTAGAACGTGGATGGTTCAATGGAGAATGTTGCAGCCTTCTGGCCGTTTACCCATACTGCGAGCTTGGTCTCCGGGGCAAGGTTCTTGTAGGGGGTCATGGTCATCTCAAACTCGCCTGTTTCCTTGTTGAGCTTGAGGGTGGTTCCCTTGTTCCAGTCTTCCGGCTGCTGGCCATAGTCTGTCAGCACCATCCTGGCTGTACCTCCACCAAGGGGTTTTTCCTTGACTACCGTGTTGATGCCGAATTTTTTCTCATGGACGAATGTCAGGAACTTCCACTGAGGTTCGCTGTTTACAGGACCGAGAAGGCTCTTGGCATATTCGGGGATGTCAGCCCATTTCTTGATCTTGTTGATCCTGACCATGAACTTGAAGGGCGGGAATGCGAACGGGCCGCTGGTCTGGCCCATTGCCACGCTCTTTGGTGTGGCGAGGTCAGTTGGCTTGTTGGTAACAACGTAATACGTGGTAGGTATTGCAGTGTCACCGAATTTTTTCTGGAGTTTCTTTCTCTCCTTTGCACCAGGCGAATCGCCAGGCTTGAACATCTTGTCAGTGGCAACCACTATGAAAATATCCTGGCCGGGATCAATCTTTCCCTTTACAGTTACAGGGTTCCCTGCCTTGACCCTGCTGCCGGATGTAATGGTTGCCTGGATTGCAAGGGCACTTGATGCCGTGAACAACAGCATCACGAAAACGGATAAAAACTGGACAAAACTCTTTCTCTTCATACTCTTCTCCTCTCTTGATTGAAATATTAATTGCAACATCTTTGTTGCATCTAACTGCTAAGACCTATTTCCTGGCCATGAATATTGGACTGGACCACAGGCCAGCTGTGTTCCCTTCCCCACCTTGGCTTTGCCGGTTCGGACTCCGTATCGATTGTTTGCCCCCGGTTTCTGGATATGTTGTAGGTAAGACTGTCCAGCAGGATGGTGAAATCCACATACTGAACGCTCACCCCCCTTGGTACCTTGATTCTAGTAGGTGAAAAGTTAAGGATACCCCTTATGCCGCTTTTTACCAAGCAGTCTGCCACATCCTGAGCCTTGTCCGACGGGACAGCCAGCACCGCCAGCTGAATGGAATTTTCCTGGACAACTTCCGGCAGCTTATCCATGCCCTGCACTGTCAGCCCGTTCTCGAATTTCATGCCGACATTAGATGGGTCTATGTCAAAGACTGCTTCGAAACGATAACCTTGCCTGGCAAACTGTGGATGCCTGAGCAGTGCCTGACCGATAGGCCCTGTACCTACGAGCACGACTCTCCATTCATCTGCCAGGCCGAGGATGGCTGAGATGGTGCTGGATAGAGAGGCAACGTCATAACCAACTCCACGCACACCAAACCTTCCAAAATAGGAAAGATCCTTTCTTAGCTGGGCGGGATTTACACTTGCTTCTGTGGCAAGCTGATTGGATGATACGACTTTTACGCCACTGTTCATAAGTTTCTTGAGATAACGCTGGTAAACCGACAACCTGATTATGGTGGCTGCCGGTATCTTGTCTTTTTTCATAAAAAATACCTCCGCGTTTGCGATTTAAGTAATTGTTTTCCATAACTAGCAAGAAGCGTGCCTGCGAATTTTTGTTTGACTCGATTAATAAATATCAATAATTTTAATATATTATAAATATGATGGTGATTGGCATGGTTTTGCCTAGGCATGCAAGTGCAACATTTATGTTGCATCATGTTTGTGCATTGGGAAGGTGAACGGCCTGAGGTTTCAAATACAATGTTTCACATTTGCTAAAGAAAAATTTTATTTTTCCAGGGAGTTGCGTCAGATGACACGGGAAAAAAAGAACTATCAGATTTAGTAAGTCTTACGCCATGGATAGGGAAAAGAGGTGCAATCTTTATGATGCACATGAATAGTAATTTCTCGATAAGTCCGTGAAAATTCTCCTGTATCTGCTTGCAGAGTGCTTCAGATAGAAGACAGAGGGCGCGCAGGCGTACTTCCTCTTTAAGCGTCTGACAAAGCCGTAGATGCGGTATTCTGTGAGCAGATACCATGAATATGGGAAACGGCGGATTCCCCCGGTTTATGACTTTTGCTGAGAGGAGAGTTCGGATAGCTTGATCCTGGGGCGTTTCCTGAATTTGAAATAACCTGCAATAATAAGAAGGTAAACTATAATAAAAAAGAGAGGAACGGATATTCCGGGGATGCCAAAGCTGTTGGGTGGAAAGTTGATGACAAAGGGCGAGCCTGTTTCTGCTTCAAGCTTCCATGCCGGCCTGGTGCAGTCCAGCCAGAATAGTACCAGGAATGATGGCATAAGGTAGGTCAATCCATAGCGTGAGAATCTCTGGGCTAGATAAGTGTTGAATTCTTCGTCCAGCTCCTTGTCACTGGCGTCATAGAGTACGGACTGTTTTTTCCAGTCATCTATATCTTTTATAAATTCCTGTGCCTGCTTCCTGGCAAGAAACGCCTCCTGAAAGGCGGCTTCTTTCTCGTCGATCCTGAGGAGCTTCCTTATGTATAGAGACAAGAGGGCCGTAAGGGATGCGATTACAGTGAGTTCCAGCCAGAAAGGAAAGTGGGCTGCATCCATTGGTTTGAGGATCAGGAATTCCAGTAGCCTCGATACGGCAGAGAATACCGGTACAACAATGTCTGTAAAAATCCAGTCGAGTACAGCAGTAATTTGATTGATAATAAAATTCATGGATCACATGGTAAAGCCGCTGGCCCCCTTTTGCAAGCTCTCTGCCTGATCGTTCGTAACGGTTTTATCCTGCCCCGGACAGAAGATCTTTAAGTTTTTTCTCTGATATCCTGCCTTTCACCGCCAGCTCCGGCGCAAAGATAGAGATCATGAACTCCCATGCTGCCATCTCCAGGGTATCTTTTTCCCCACCAGGGCCAGTTATAGGTGTATCAGGGGCGTCGGCGCCTGTGCTGTTGTGTATTTGCTCCAGCACTTTCATGACAGGTTGAAACTTAAGCTGTTTTACCCTGTCCCTGGCAGGGTTTTCCATGGCCCTTTGCAGGCGTATGCCAAGGGCCTGAGCATACCTGTGAGATTCCCTGATGAATGCCAGACTCCTGTCAGCCGGGAAATTTTTGCCTATCAACAACCCTGCCATGCGCTCAATCTCCCCTATGGCAGCCCTGCCATAATTACCAGGCTGGCGCATCTTGAGCCTGTTAAGCCTGTGTGAGTATTCGTGCCATGCAGAGATGGTCTTCAGTACAGGTTTCAGAACGGCTTCAGTGTCATGGACAAGCCTTTTCCTGGCTTCCTGTGCCCTTGCTTTCAGTTCTGAGGCAGATGGAATGCGTTCAAAGTTGCCTGTTGAATGACGCAGCACGGTTTTTATAATATTGCCGGTCAGCCTTTCGGCATTGAGGCAAGGCAGGGCAGGGGCCTGTCCTGCAATGAAGGCAGGTTTCAGGGTTGACCTGATCCGCTGGTGAACAAGTTTTTCAGAGTGGCGTATCTCCCTCCTGAGCATGGCTTTAAGCATGGCCCTCAGTCCTGTATCGCTTGCTTCAGCAGCTTCCCGGCGTGACGGCATCAGGCTGATCCTTGTCTCTTCCCTGTCCTGGTCGAATGTCACTGCAGGCCAGGCAGCCATTGCAATGCCGTTTACTTTGCCGATTTTCACCTGCTCAGGCAGGCTGTCCAGGTCGTCCACAGAGATTTTTTTCTCCCACCTGGCACATGCTATCTTCCAGTTATGGCTTTCCGTGAGCCTTGCCTTGGCCACATCTGCATGTTTCAGCTTAAGAGTATGAAAATCCCTGGATGAATCCAGCACGGCACCCTTTCCATCCAGAATTTCTATCCTCATGACGAGATGATCCGGCAGAGGTGGAATTGCAAGAAGGTCCGCCTCTGTAATGCTGGGATCAACCTGCTGCCTGAGTATGTGCAACAGGTCTTCCTGAAAGGTTCCCTGGCGGTTAATTAATCCCCTGCATATTTTGGCAGACAATGTGCCATAGTCAAATACCTTGGACCTGAAAGCCTTGGGCAGGTGCTTAAGGATGAATTCCACCTTTTCTTCCAGGAATCCCGGCACCAGCCATTCCAGGTCTTCAGCATCTATATCCGGCAGCAGCAGCAGGGGTACGGACAGGGTGATGCCGTCATCATGTTCTCCCGGCGAGAAGCGGTAGGTGATGGCAAACCTGTGACCGGACAGCTCAATATGCCCTGGATAAAGCTGGTCAACCCTGTCCATGGACTCTGTTTCCAGCATATCTGCCTCATTCAGCATGAGTACCTGTGCCAGGTGCTTGCGGCCCCTGATCGCTCTTAGCAGCCCTGCTTCATCTAATATTTGTCTGCCCGTGGCGCTTTCAACCTTTTTCAATGCATTCTGGAAGAACTGTTCCAATCTTTCATGATCCACTATCGGGATATGGCTTCTCTGTCTCTCGGCCATATCCGTGACCTTTTCAAGGAGTCGCTCATTGTGGCTGCTGAAAGCAGATCTGCTCTTCAACTGCCCTGCTGCCAGGCCTTCCTTTATCAGCAGCAGCCTGGCAAGCTCCGGGTCCCTTTTTTTCAGTGGGCGGGTCCTGCCTGGTATGATGGTAAGGCCGTAAAGACTCACTCTTTCTGTGCATACAGCTTCTCCCCTGGATCGGGCCCATCTGGGCTCCATCCATGAATACTTGCAGAGATGCCTTCCGAATTCCTCGATCCATTCCGGTTTTACCGGGGCTACTGTCCTTGCAAAGAGCCTGGATGTCCTGACCTGCTCTGCCGAGACTATCCATTGCGGTCCCTTTTTCCACAGGCAGGAACCGGGAAAGATGAAGAGTTCCTTCCCTTTGGTCCCGGTGTATCCCGGCCCGGTATCCTTTTTGACTGCTATATGCCCCAGGAAACCTGACAGGATTGCCCTGTGTACAGAGTCCCTCAATGTTTCAGGCATCTCGGCTGTTTGTGGGAATTTCATGGAATCTGCATCTGGAATGCGTCTTGGTAGCTTCATCTCCGCCAGTGTGCTGCAGAGCTGGTCAAATATATCTTCCCATTCGCGCATTCTTGGCCATGAAAGGAAACTTTTGCGGCAGAAACGCCGGATGGCACTGGAGGAAGCGCCTTCTTTCTTCAGGGAAAAATAGTGGTCCCACAGGCGCACAAACGAAATGAAATCACTTCCCTCGTCCTGGAATATCCTGTGGGCCTCTGCCGCTTCAGCCTCCTTCTTTGCTGGTCTCTGTCTTGGATCCTGTATGGAGAGGGCGGCTGCTATTATGAGTATCTCTCTCAGGCAGCCTTCCTCGAGAGCCTGAAGGATTATCCTGGACAGACGCGGATCAATGGGCAGCCTGGCCATCTTTTTCCCCATAGGGGTAAGCCTTTCACATGCATCCAGGGCGCCGAGTTCCTTGAGCGTGTGTATGCCTTCCCTGAGGGCGCTATGCGGAGGTGGGTCAATGAATGGAAATCTTTCTACCGGACCCTGCTTCAAATACATGAGTCTCAGTATCACCTCGGCCAGGTTGCACCTGAGGATTTCAGGGGGTGTGTATTCCATCCTGGCAAGATAGTCTTCCTCAGTAAACAGCCTTATGCATATGCCTGCCTGGACTCTGCCAGCCCTGCCCGCCCTCTGGTCAGCGCTTGCGCGGGATATCCTGGAGATGGGCAGGGCCTTGGTATGTGTGTTGATATTGTACTGTGATATCCTGGCTAGGCCTGAATCCACTATGTACCTTATGCCTGGAACAGTGATGGATGTCTCGGCTATGTTGGTTGCAAGCACGATTTTTTGCCTGTCTGACCTGCCGAATATCCTGGACTGGTCCCTGGAGGAGAGCCTGCCGAACAATGGCAGTATCAGGCATTCGTCGCCATATTTCCCTGACAGTATCCGCTTGGCATCAAAGATGTCACGTTCCGAAGGCAGAAAGACCAGAATATGACCGAATGGGTCAATATCCCTGATCCTTGCCACGGCATTCCGCACCTTTTCGGGCAGGTCCAGGGCATTCCCGCCCATGTCCTGGTCTTTTTCATAAAATATGGTTACAGGATATGTCCTGCCCTGTACTTGCACCAGGGGAGGATCGTCGAAGAACTTTTTGAATTTTTCCACCTCCATCGTTGCAGAGGTGATGATGAGTTTCAGGTCCTTTCTCCTGGACAGAAGTCTTTTGAGCATGCCGGCAAGAATATCTATGTTGAGGCTGCGTTCATGAGCTTCGTCCAGTATCACGGTATCGTAGGCAGGGAGCCAGCGGCTTGACTGCATCTCGGCGAGCAGCATGCCGTCAGTCAGGAACTTAATCCTGGTGCTTCTGGATGTCCTGTCCTTAAAACGGATTTTGTAGCCTACCATGCTGTTGCCTGCAGGGCCGAGTTCCCAGGCCACACGTTTTGACACAGACATGGCGGCGATCCTCCTGGGCTGGGTGCAGGCAATCTGTTTTTTTCTGCCCCTGCCCGCAGACAGGCATATTTTGGGAAGCTGGGTGCTTTTCCCCGATCCTGTTTCACCGGTTACGATTACAACCTGGTTCTTTCTTACAAGGTTTACCAGCAGGTCCCATGACCTGCATATAGGCAGACCGGGATGGCACCTGGCCTTCAGGCTGCGTAAATTGCCGTGCCGGCCTGGGTCAGGTGAGGTTGTTGAGATACGGGTTGGTTTTTTTCTGGTTGCCAAGGGTGTCTGTGGGACTGGGGCCGTAGTCATGGCCCGGCAGGACAATGGTTTCGTCCGGCAGAGGCAATATCCGCTCTTTAAGGGTCCTTGTCAGGGTGTTAAAATTTCCTCCTGGCAGATCGGTTCTACCGACTGCGTCAATGAAAAGCGTGTCCCCAGTCACTATATAGCCATGGCCGTAGAGGCATACAGAGCCTGGTGAATGGCCTGGAGTATGGATGACCTTGAGGCTGAGCTGGCCTATTTCTATCTCCTGGCCGTCTTCTATGTGTGCGTCTGCAGGCGGTGCAGCATCGAAGCCCCATGACTTGAACATGGCCACTATTGAAGGCTCACTGAAAAGCAGGTCGTCTTCCTTGTGCATGAGTACAGGTGCGCCTGTAATGGCCTTCATGCGGGCGTTACCGCAGGTGTGATCCGGGTGCCCGTGGGTATTAATGATCGCCTTGAGATCCAGGTTTTCAGATTTTATGGTATTGGCCAGCATGTCTTCACTGCCAGCCGGATCTATTATTATGGCCTCTCTGCTGTGGGGACATCCTATGATGTAGGCCCTGACCTGCAGGGGGCCAACGGTAAATTCCTTGAGTATCATGTCAATGTACCTTTGTGTATGTCAATGAGCCGGTTTCAGGCGCGGCTGCCTCGTCTTCGGTGTAGAGCCACGAGGAAACAGTGTATTCTTCCCGGAGCCATGTACCGAGATCCGCCAGCTTGCATCTTCTGCTGCAGAACGGCTTGTGCACGGCTGTTTTGAAATTTACATCTGCGCCGCAGTGCGGGCATTTGTGTACTGATTTATCCCTGTTTTTCATCGCCTTTTTTCTGTCGTGCTGTTGCTACAGTAAGGATGGTTTTCTACGTCTTTTTCCTCCATAAAGCAGGCCGATGAGCCAGCCTGTAATCAACACGCCTGCTCCTGCCAGGAACCATCTTACGTTAGAGCTTGTCTCCAGGCTGTTGACCTTTTCCTTAAGTACTATGATCTGGCTGCTGGCAGAAGCAAGTTTTTTCTGTGTTTCTTCCAGCATTTTCTTGGTCTGAATGACATTTGCGGCTTCCTCTCTGAGCCTGGCATAGCTGGCCCTGGCAGCATCCCTTTCTGTTATACATTTAGATAGTTGTTTTCTGAGATCACTACCTGAAACAGTGATCTGTTTCAACTCTTTCTCAAGCTCCTGTTTTTTTGTTCTGAGCTCCTGGTATTCTTTCTCAAGCTTTTCAAGTTGTATGCGAGGTGGAGGAGTACTCGTGAGGAACCTCTTTGGCATCCAGCCTTTTTTGCCGTCTGATGTCTTTACCAGCGCCCATGTGCCTCTGTTCTTAAGCACCTTTACTTCGGTGCCATCCTTAAGCACGGCGACTATCTTATGAGAGTTGCTCCTGCCTACTCTTACTGGCACTTCCGTGGACGGAGATACATAAACGGTATAGGCCAATGCCTGGGCAGTAGCCGTTATTAAAAAGCATGCTATAAAAATAATCATTTTATAATGGAGAGTCATGTGGTCTTGTGCCCTTTTTTAATCAGCTATTCCCGGACGGCCATAATTGACCGCCGAAGAGTTGATTTTTCAGTTGACGAAACGAAAAAAACAGTAAATCCAGCTCTTGTTGTCGGCATATTTGCAAAATTTTGTGCGCACAACGACAAA
>JALWYO010000060.1 GCA_026992735.1 Deltaproteobacteria bacterium | reverse complement strand
TTATTTCCCATGTAAATTCCGCTGGTTACGGTTTTACATACTAATAGACCGTGCGAAAAAGTCCACCCCATTTTTGCCATTTTAGGCAATTAAATCAGAGTGATATGCATTCCTGGATGGACACTAGATTGCGGGATATGATATTGACAAGCCTGGAGATTCTGTTTCTGATAAAGCCTCCTGTTTTGGCTCTCAATATTTCTAAAGCCTCTTTACGCACTCGGGAATCATTTGCCGGGCTGTTCACCCTGGGAGCAACCAGGCAGGCGGTCATCTTATCTGGAGGCAAAGGGGCGCAGAAGCGCCCCTAATTCATCCCCCGGGGTCTGTCTCGAAAGCCACCCTTCATAGTCGGGCCTTTCCAGGATAACGGGCATGCTGTCGTGGAGGGGCCTGACAAGCTCGTTTGCATCCGTGGTGATGATGGTGCAGGACTCTATGACCTCGGTTTCATCCTCCGGGTTCTTCCATCTCTCCCAAAGACCTGCAAAGGCGAAAAGGTCCGTGTCCTTTAGCGTGATGAACCAGGGCTGCTTTTTCCCGCCCCTTTTCTGCCACTCGTAGAAGCCGGAGGCAGGTATCAGGCACTAGTGCAAAAGCACAAGCTCACGGAGGTTTTACGGCCTCTGGCGGACGGCGGCAATGCCGGTTCCAGGGGCTATGTTGTAGCGGGCAGGAAGCTCCGGCAGCTCGTCAGGAGAGGCCGCCAGCTCAAATTCCTCCCTGAGACTCCTTCTTGTCACCCAGAATGCAAATCGTCCGCACAAGGTTGCTGCTCCTTTGCTGCCTGCATCGCCCGTTTGTGTAAGCCTTCACAGGGTGCCATAAGGAAAAAACAATAATTAAGGAAGGTTCTTATATACGTCCTTGCGGTGCCCAATCTTTACAACAAGGATAACGAGTCGATCATCATGTATTTCATAAATAATACGGTAATTGCCGGATCGAATTTTATGAAAAGAATTATTTCCTTTCATTTTTGTTGTAGCCGGATCAGGCAGATTCCGGCTGAGATCATCAATTTTCTTTTTTATCCGCACCAAATCGCACTTCGGGAAGCGCTTCAAGCTTTTCAGTACAGCAGGTCTGAATTCAACAGCAAAAATCATTACTTAAAGACCAAGCTGCTCCCAAAACTCGGTGGCAGAAATGTTCTTTCCCGGTTCGGCCAAAGCCTTTTTAGCATCCTCAATATCTATAAAATCTTCAATCTGTTTCAAGAGTTCAAGCTCTTCCATAGATACCAAAGCGGCTATTTTTTCACCACGCCGAGTAAGAATTACAGATTCACGACCATAGGCCACTTTGTTAACAATATCAGCAAATTGTTTACGTGCATCAGCGATAGAAATTGTCGTTGCCATAGCGAACCCCCTTAAAATGTACCTTATGTACAAATTGTACATACCATAAGGCAAGAGATCAACAACAAAATTATTGGTAACTTCTCAAAAAGCCCGTGAGATAGAGGAGTCGTAATGACAACCTAAACACTCATAGCAGGGCGTCTTGTCACCCCTGTTCATGAAAATGTGTAATTTTTGCATGTATTTTTACAGTAATGCCCTGCTCAGGCCCTGTCTTGATGAGAAGACAGGAGCAGGGGCATAAACTTCGATTTTTTTGGACGCAGATGCACACAGAAAAACACAGATTTTTTTGTCTTTTATCTGTGTCCTTATATGTTAATGTGCAATTTTTGCATGTGGTTTCGGATAAAAAAATCTTCATCTTTATTCCACCAGGCCTTTTGCATTACAGACCAACGCGGTACTTTGCCGTCCTTTCCAATCAAACAGCAATTCTCTATCACTTATTCATAAGCCCGGGTAGCCAGGTAGCTGTCTCCGGGAACAGAACTACAAACAGAAGTCCCACCAGCTGGATGGCCACGAATGGAATGATTCCCTTGTATATCTGGACCGTGGACACCTCAGGCGGTGCAACCCCCTTCAGGTAGAACAGGGAAAAACCAAAAGGTGGTGTCAGGAAAGATGTCTGAAGGTTAACTGCAAACAAAATGGCGAACCAGACCGGATCGAACCCCATTGCCTTCATAAGAGGTGCCAGGACCGGGATATGAATGAATGTTATCTCGATAAAGTCCAGGAAAAACCCGGCAATGAATATAACAGCCATGACCGTTGCCAGGACTCCCCATTTCCCGAAC
This sequence comes from Deltaproteobacteria bacterium, assembly GCA_026992735.1. Taxonomy (GTDB): domain Bacteria; phylum Desulfobacterota; class Dissulfuribacteria; order Dissulfuribacterales; family QOAL01; genus QOAL01. The sequence continues at coordinate 16,766 of JALWYO010000060.1, read as the reverse complement.
GGGATATGCGTGACAAACTGCCTTATTACAATATCTCCGCCAAGCCCCCGGAAGACCAGGCCAAATGCAGTGGCCCCCACCAGGATAATGAATACCATGCTGGTAAGCTGGACAGTTGTTTCCATCACTGTCCTGAGAACCTTCAAGTCAAAACGCCCATTGAGCACACACAAAACAGTGGCGCCAGTGGCACCTACACCTGCCGCCTCGGTGGGAGAGGCAATGCCTGCGAATATGGAACCAAGAACGGCAATCATCAGGGACAGGGGCGGCACCAGGGATTTCAGCAGGTAGACAGCGAAAGATTTGCCGTCATGCCGAAGGCTGTCATCCCTTACTGGAGGTGCCCATTCGGGATGAATCCTGGATATCACCAGGATATAGATGGTATAGAGGACCACCAGGATCAGGCCTGGGATTACTGCTCCTATGAACAGGTCACCGACAGAGACTCCGATGATATCACCAAGCAACACCAGTACGATGCTGGGAGGTATGATCTGGCCAAGTGTCCCGGAAGAGGCGATTGTCCCGGTGGCAAGTTCCTTGCTGTATCCGTACTCGATCATGGTGGGAAGGGCCAGGAGGCCCATGGTCACTACTGTTGCACCAACTATGCCTGTGGATGCGCCGAGAAGGGCTCCCACCACCACAACAGAGACTGCAAGACCACCCCTGATCCGCCCAAATGCCATGCCCATTGCCTTTAAAAGATCACCGGCTATGCCGGAACGTTCCAGCATTACACCCATAAAGATGAACAGCGGCACGGCTACCAGCGTAAAATTCGTAATAATTCCCCATATACGCATGGGCAAAAGATTGAAAAAGTCCCAGCCAAAACCCACCAGGCCGAATGCCATTGCAGTGCCAAGGAGCGTGAAGGCCACGGGAAAGCCTGCGAGAAGCAGGATCGTAAGGGTGAGAAACATCCATGCGGCAAGATAATCCATTATCCTGAGCGCCTCCTTCTTTCAGGTAGAGGCATGCCCATGAGCGTGAAGAGATTTTTCAGAAACATGGAGACACCCTGCAATGCCAGCAGGGCAAAGGACAGGGGCACCATGGCCTTCAAAAGGTAACGGGCAGGAAGGCCGCCAGGATCGGCAGATGCCTCGTGCATGGCCCATGATGAATCTACAAAGGGAATGGAGGTCTTTATAACCAAGTAGCAGCCGGGGAACAGGAACAGGATGCAGCCTATTAGATTGATCAAGGCCCTGCTCCTCTTGCCCATGCGCTGGTAAACCACATCCACCCTGACATGGCCGTTATAACGCAGGGTGTATGCTGCACCGAGTAAAAATATCAATGCATAGAGATGCCACTGAAGCTCTTCCAGGGCCACAAAACTGATATTAAAGGCATACCTGAGAGCCACGTTTAAAGTAACCAGGACCACCAGGGCCAGGGTACACCATGAAACTGCCCTGCCGGTATATTCGCTAAAGAGGTCAATGCCCCGGATCAACCTTAGCACAACAGGATATCGGAATTCTGCCCCGGTTTCAGCTTGCATGTTCATTGCTGAAAAAATTTTTCATACAGCATATCCCCCGCATGAAAACGGGGCGCCACGGTCCTTGATCGTGGGCCCTTGTCAATGAAACTGTGATTCTGAAAAGCAATCAGCCATATGGTGCCGATACATAACACGCTGCCAGCTTTCCGTAAACGGATATCGCCAAACCCTTCAGCAAAAGCTTGTTTACCATGAAGTATCACTTCGTGTTCTTCGTGAACTTTGTGGTTATATAATGTAAATGTGAATTACGTCTCTTAACGGCGTCAGAAGTCCTCTGCCTTTTGGTTTAGGGCAATTCGGATTTCTCCTCGTGTTCGGCGAATTTGCCAATTGCAGAATTTGTTAAATATGTTACAGAAAACTGCATTGAAAGTTTAGGTTGCTTTTTTCTGGAATTGGCATATATATTCTTCAAAAATAATGTTAAAGGGAGGAAGAAAAATGCGTTTGATCCTTTTGGGTGGCCCTGGTGCAGGCAAGGGCACACAGGCAAAATTCATCACTGAAAAATTTGGTATACCGCAGATATCCACCGGCGATATGTTGAGGCAGGCGATCAAGGAGGGTACAAAGCTTGGCATGGAGGCCAAGAAGTACATGGATGCCGGAGACCTCGTACCAGACGATGTTATCATCGGCCTGGTAAAGGAGAGGATCCAGCAGCCCGACTGTGAAAAAGGTTTTCTGTTCGACGGTTTCCCTCGCACCATTCCCCAGGCAGAGGCCATGAAGGAAGCAGGTGTAAAGATAGACTACGTGGTTGACATCAACGTTCCAGACGAGGAAATCATCAAGAGGATGAGCGGCAGGCGCGTTCATCTTCCGTCAGGCAGGACCTATCACATAGTCTTCAATCCACCCAAGGTGGAGGGCAAGGACGACGTTACAGGCGAGCCTCTCATCCAGAGAGATGACGACAAGGAAGAGACCGTCAAGAAGCGCCTTGAGGTGTACCATGCCCAGACAGAGCCCCTTGTAGACTTCTACAAGAACTGGGAGGCATCCGGTGATCCAAATGCGCCCAAGTACGTCAGGATCGAGGGCGTGGGAACCGTTGACGAGATCAAAAACAAGATACTACAGGCGCTAGGTGGCTAAAACGAGATATTAAATATACGCCAGAGTATTCACAGGCAGAGGGAGAAAGCGCTTCCTCTGCCTTTTTATTTTTGACTGCCAGTCATCTGTGCCGGATGTTTCCTGTGAGAAAGCGGGCCTTGAGAAGGGTCTCTTCGAATTCAGCCTCTGGATCTGAATAGATGGTTATACCTGCCCCTATCCCTATCTCTCCCTTGTCCTCCTCCATGGTTATGGTCCTGATGGCAACATTGAAACAGGCACTGGAATCAGGGGCGATATAACCAATGGAGCCGGTATAAATGCCCCTGGGATGCTTCTCAAGGGCTTCGATGATCTCCATTGTCCTTATCTTGGGCGCACCCGTTATTGAGCCACAGGGGAACAGGGCGCTTATGCAGTCCTGCCAGGATACCTGTGGCTGCAGGATGCCCTCTACCTCGGATATCATCTGAAAAAGCGTCTGATACTCTTCCACCTTGAACAGCGCGGGCACGCTTACGCTGCCGTGCCTGCATATCCTGCCGAGATCATTTCTGATGAGGTCCACGATCATCACGTTTTCCGCCCGGTTTTTTGAGTCAGCCTGCAGAAACCTCGCTATCTCGACATCCTCTGCGCTGTCTGCTCCCCTGGCGGCAGTCCCCTTCATTGGCCTGGAACATATATGGTTATTGAAACGCCTGAAAAATAGCTCGGGTGACAGGCAGGCTATCTCCGTGCCGGCAGCCCTTATGAAAGCCGCATAGTTTACCTCCTGGCGCTGCCTTAGGCAGAGATACAGATCCAAGGCAGGACCTGGATATTCAAACCAGCCTCGTATCGTATAGTTGACCTGGTAGGTATCCCCCATCCTGATAAATTCGTGAATCTCCCCGATCCTTTCCACGAATTCTCTCCTGGAGACATCAAGGTACATGCCATTGATGACACTGTGAAGATTGCAGGGAGACCAGGCTTCCAGGGAACCATGCTGGACCTCCAAAGGTTTCCTGAAGACTCCCATCCATGCCAGGGGAAGACCAGGGGATTTCTTATCGAGCAAAGCCGAAAGGCCGGGAAGCAACAGGTAACCCAGCTCATAGGCAAACCATCCGGCAACATAGAATCCTTTAGCAAGAGCGGCTTCAATGCCCTGGAAAAATGGCTTTATATCCTGTGCAGTCCTGATCTCCAGGGCCTGTTCAGGCTCTGCGAACAGCAGGGAGCGGTTATCCCTGCCCCTGTCAGTTACAGAGTCCAGGAATAAGATATCCCTGCCGTCTTTCAACAATTCTCTCACAGTTCCTGATTTCATGACGCAAATCCAATAAATCCGGGTTGAAAATAATCTCCTTCTGGGCTAACCTGTGCTGACTCGTGGGCGGTTAACTCAGCGGGAGAGTGCCACCTTCACACGGTGGAAGTCACTGGTTCAAACCCAGTACCGCCCACCAGCCTTTTCATGGCCGGCAGACACAATGATAACAATCCTCCTGAGCTTGAAAACAGTACGCTCATAGATTAACCTGTTTCCTTAGAAAAATTCAGCCCCTCTTTACAAACTTCATAAAGGATTATGTCCCAATACCGGGCTGTCATGGGGAACAGGCGCTGTTATCGGGAACAAGGGCGTTTAACCTGTGATCAGTTACGAGATTTATCCAGATTTTTGCCAGGGCACGAAGAGGTGGTAAAATAAGAATTCTTTTAAAGTCCGTGAAAACACCGGGTGCTGCCCTTATCTTTCATGGAATATAATGGTTGCCGCAAAAGTTTTCTCAATACCGAAGTAGCGGTATTCCTAATTTTTTAATACGTCTGAAAGACTACCCTTCAATAGCTCGACAATGCTTAGAATTCAGGCGGAAACCTCAAAATTTCCGCAGGCCACGGCTACGCAAAAAGGGTGAGCAAGAAAGAAAGGAATAAGGAGTCCAGATATGGCTGACAAGATCAAACGAATGCTCATAGCAAACAGAGGGGTGCCTGCAGTAAGGATTATGCACACCTGCCGCGACAGGAGGATACCCACGGTTGCAATTTACAGCACACCCGACCGCCTGGCTCACCATGTCATGATGGCTGACATGGCGGTTCACATCGGGGACGCTCCTCCAAGTGAATCCTATCTGAATATGGAGAAGATAATAGATGCGGCCCACCGCACCAAGTCAGATGCAATCAATCCTGGCTGGGGGTTCCTTGCAGAAAATGCCGACTTTGCACAGATGGTCATAGACAGCGGCCTCAAGTGGGTAGGGCCAAATCCAAAGGTCATTCGCATCATGGGAGACAAGATAGAGGCCAAGCGAATTGCCCAGAAGGCGAATGTGCCCACTATCCCCGGCATCAGTGACGTAAAGGATGTTGACCAGATACTACAGTGGATGGAAAACGAGCATGTCGATTATCCCATAATGATAAAGGCTGCGGCAGGTGGCGGCGGCAAGGGCATGGTCAAGGTATCGAATGCCTCCGAGCTGCCAATGGCCCTGGCTCAGGCAAGGTCTGAGGCGAAAAAGAGCTTTGGAGATGATGTCCTGCTGGCAGAAAAATACATTGAAAGAGGCAGGCACATCGAGGTCCAGATAGTTGCAGACAACGATGGCAATGTCTTTCACCTGTTTGAAAGGGAATGTACATTGCAGCGCCGGAACCAGAAAATCATTGAAGAGGCGCCCTCCCCTTCCATAGATGAGAACATACGCCACGAGATATGCTTCACTGCAGTGCGTCTAATGCGGGAAATTTCCTACAATACCGCAGGCACTGTGGAATTCATCTTTGACAGCCCCACCAAAAAATTCTATTTCCTGGAGGTCAACACCAGGCTCCAGGTGGAACATGGCGTTACCGAGCTGATAACCGGCCTGGACATACCAGGCCTGATGATAGATGTGGTTGAAGGCAAGGAACTTGCCTTGAAACAGGAAAAGATACACATGAATCGCTGGGCTCTGGAAGTTCGGGTAAACGCAGAAGATCCCAAGACCTTCAGCCCCTCTTTTGGCTCCATCTCCAGGCTGCAGATGCCAACCGGACCTGGAGTAAGAGTAGCTACAGGCGTATATGAGGGCGCTGACATCCCCCCCTATTACGATTCCCTGTTGATGCTCCTCATGACCAGCGGACGCACCAGGACCGGGGCCATAAAGGTGATGGACAGGGCCCTGAGCAGAAACTTCCGCGTGGAGGGTGTAAAGACCCTCACACCGCTCCTCCTGAGCATCATAAGGCACGAAGCCTTCACGAGAGGGGAATTCTCCACCAGATTCATAGAAAATCACCTGGATGAGCTTATTTCTGCCTTCAGTGAGACTGACAGACAAGACGAAGTGTTGAAGATAGCCAAGTACGTGGCTGAAATAACGGCCCTTGGCCCTCAGGAGTGGATGTAATCATGGATGCACACAACATAAAAAAGGAAAACTGGATCAGACCAGGGATGACCCCTGCTGATATGGTAACGACCCTCAGAAACCTGGACGGCGTGGCCCTGACATGCACAGGCATGAGAGATGCCGGACAGTCCGATTTCAAGAACCGGCACAGGATACATGATCTCACCACGCTATGTCCCTATTATGAGGATATGCTCTTGTTCAGCTCAGAGTGTCACGGCGGTGCCCGCTGGCACGTGGGGATAATGAACAGGAAGGAGAGCCCCTTTGAGGAGATCGAGCTTCTCAGGGAAAAGATGCCCAGTGTCCTCCTGCAGACCCTTATAAGGGAAACCAATCTTTGGGGCTATAGGCCCTATCCCAAGAACGTAATAGAATATGTGGTCGAACGCGTAGATATTGACGTATGGCGCTGTTTTTCCTTTCTGAATGACATCAGAAACATGCGCACTGTGGCAGAAATAGTGATGAAGAGAGGCAGGCTGTTCCAACCGGCCATATCATTCACCCAGGCAGACTGGACCACCAACGAATACTATCTGAGCGTAGTCGACGACATAGTATCTCTCTGTGCAGGCACTGACGAGATTGTCCTCTGCATAAAGGACATGGCAGGCGTAGGCAGTCCCAAGAGGATAAGAAGCCTGGTGGACGCCATCAAGCAGAAATATCCCGACCTTGTAGTGCAGTACCACCGCCATGCCACTGATGGCCTTGCAATGCCTGCGCTGTTGGCTGCTGCAGAGGCTGGAGCCAAGGTGCTGGATGCCGAGGAAGATTCCCTTACCCGCTTCTATGGGCAGGCCCCCATACTGGCACTCCAGAGCTACCTGGAAGAATCAGGCATAAAGGTCGTGCTGAACAGGGAAAATGCGGTAAAGGCCGTGCAGAAGATACGCAACTGGATAGGCCAGTATGAATGGGCGGAATCTCCGTTCAAGGGATTTGACCACCAGGTGACCTCGCACAGGATGCCGGGCGGTGCATTCCCAAGCTCATTTGAACAGGCGGAAAAGGGCGGCTTTCTACATCTCATGCCCGCAATCCTAAAGCTCATGTCCCTTTACAACCGCATTGTCAAGTATTTCGATGTCACTCCCGGTTCCCAGATCACCTGGGTGACATGCAGCGGCATCATAAACAAGTATGAAAAGGAACTTGGCGCCACAGGTGTCCATCACGTCATAGATCTCGTTTCCAGGTTTGTGGAAGAAAAGGGACAGGATCTAGATGCCATGGAACCTGAAGAGAGAGAGGAACTTCTCCAGCTCTTGAGGAATGCCCCTGGCGACTTCAAAAACCTGATTCTCGGCGGTTATGGCAGGCTTCCAATGGGCTGGCCGGAAGACTGGGTCTATGAAAGCACCTTTGGAGATGAATGGAAGGAAAAGCTCAAGGAGCGTGATGATTCCTCTCCACTGGAATCCCTGAAGCACGATGACCTGGAAAGGATAAAAACTGATCTGGGTGTGACCCTTGGCAGGGAGCCGACGGACGAGGAATTTACCCTCTACCTCATGCATCCAAAGGACACTATCAACTATATTGATTTCAGGGCAAAATACGGTGACAGCCCACTGGTGCTGCCCACTGACGTGTGGAGAGAAGGCCTGAAGAACCCTGGAGACAAGGTGGAATTCGAGCTCTGGGGCAAACCCTACTGCATAGAGTTGCTGTCCGTAGGAGCAGAGCACGAAGGCCTCATCCACGTTGTGATGAAGGTCAACAACAAAACCAACGTCTACAAGGTAGAGACGCCCAGGGCCCAGAAGACAGAGATCAGGATGGCCAGTGGCGAGGAAGAAATAGGCGCTCCCATAAATGGTAACGTGTGGCGCATCGGTAATCCTGACCGCGGCACCATCAAGGTAGGTGATATCGTGCACCAGGGAGAGGAAATCGCCAACCTCGAGGCAATGAAGATGGAAAATGCCATAATAGCGCCTTTCGACGCCCATGTTGAAGAGATAGCAGTAAAGCTCAACGACCAGGTACAGGAAGGACAGCTGCTGTTTGTATTGAAAAAACAATAAAAACGCGCCCGACCTACATGCAGGGGCATAAGGCTCCCCTGCTGCTTCTGCAGTGTAGGGAGGGGGTACCTGCCTGTTGACAACCTGTATAAAACAGAAAATCCAGGAACTTGACAGGAACCGCGCCTATGCAGGCCGGTTCCTTTTGCGTTTCGACGTACTGGAATCAACCAATTCATTCTGTCTTGAAACCACCTCTGTGCTGAAAAGGCCAGGCCTTGCCGTCATTGCCAACCACCAGACAGGAGGAAGGGGCAGCAGGGGCAGAACCTGGGAACCTGGCAGGGGACGCCACCTCTTCTGCTCACTGGTAATACATCCCCCCATACAGCCGGAACTGTTTCCCGCCATGACCCTGTTTGCAGGCCTGTCGGTCTTCCGCGTGCTTGAAGACCTGGGGGCAGGTGACCTTGCCATCAAGTGGCCAAACGATGTCCTGATCCAGGGCAGAAAGGTCTGCGGCATACTCTGCGAATCGAGAAATGCCGGGGATGCCAGGGCGGTTGTGGCAGGCATAGGGATAAACATATCAGGAGACCACCGGCAGTTTCCCAGGCACCTCTGGAACAGGCTTACAACCCTTGAGGAGCATGGCATAAATATATCAAGGCTTGAGCTTATGGATAGGATTGCAGGGAAGCTGGACAATATCCTCAAAACTGCCCGTGGCTGCAACGCGAAAAGCCCGGACGTGCATAAAATATTCAGGCAGTGGGAAGCTGCATCCAGCTCTATTGGCAGAGAGGTGGAATTTCAACGCATGGCCGGAGACAAATACGTGAGAGGCATCATATCCGGCCTGGATAGCCATGGACGCCTGCTGGTCCGGACAGGAAACGGCAAGCTGACCAGGGTGCTGTCAGGCCGGGTCCGTTACCTTTAGAAACAGCCTTTCCCGTGCTGCGTCAGGAAATCCATGACCTCCTGCATGTCCTCCGGCACAGGCGCTTCCATGCGCAAGGCCTCACCCGTGACAGGATGGCGGAATTCAAGGTGAAAAGAGTGAAGCATCTGCCTTGGCACAGTCATCTCATCTCCGCCAGGCAACCTTACGAGGGATGGGCCACCATAGACTGTATCACCAAGCAGTGGGTGGCCGGCGTGACTCATGTGAACCCTGATCTGGTGGGTCCTTCCTGTATAAAGGCGCATCTTTACAAGTTGATGTGGCCCAAGGCCCCTGACCACCTCGTAGCCGGTGAGCGCCGGCCTTCCTGAAGAGGCATTTACGCTCATCTTTACGCGCACAGCAGGATGCCTGCCAATGGGCAGGTCTATTATCCCGGACCTGTCCGGCATGTGTCCGGATACCAGCCCCAGATAGTTCTTCAGAATCGAGCGCTCCCTGAACATTGCAACCAACCCCTGGTGCGCCTGGTCTGTCTTGGCGACAATCATCAGGCCGCTGGTGTCCTTGTCAAGCCGGTGCACGATACCGGGGCGCATCTTGCCGCCTATGCCCGAAAGGTCGCTGCACCTTGCAAGAAGGGCATTGACCAGGGTGCCTGCCCCGTGCCCGGCACCGGGATGAACCACCATGCCCGGGGCCTTGTTAACCACCAGCAGATGCCGGTCTTCAAAGACTATGTCAACGGGGATATCCTCGGCCACCAGTTCCAGAGGCTCTGGAGGAGGCACCATGACGCGTATGGCCTGCCCTGCCCCCAGCCTCTTCCCGGGCTTGGATACAGCCTTTCCTGAAAGTTCCACAAACTCCCTTTCAATGAGCTGCTTCAGCCTGGAACGGGACAGATCCGGGATGCTGGACGCAAGAAAACTGTCAAGACGCTGGCCGCCGGAGGCCTCGTCAACTACAAGTTCTATAATATTGCAGGACTGTTGGGTACGGGACAATCAGGCTGATGCAGACAGATCAGGTATCTGCCTTCATATCCAGGAGCATCTCAGGCACGGGCTCTGAAGATACTTCTTCCTCTACTCCGAAAATGGACTCAATGCCACGCTCTATGTCTTCCTCTTTCCTGTTCCTGGCAATGGAAAGCTCCTTTACCAGCAGGGCCTTTGCAGTCTCCAGCATCTTGCGTTCACCAAAGGAAAGGGGCTTATCCATCTGGAGTATGTAGAGGTCTCTCAGCACTGCGGCAAGGTCGAAGATAGAGCCGGTCTTTATACGTTCCATGTATTCCCTGTAGCGCCGGTTCCACGTCTGCGGGGTGAACTTGATATCCTTTTCCTCGAGTATGGAATATACACGCTCCACATCCTTCTTGGAAATAATGGGGCGCAAGCCGACTGCCTCGGTGTTGTTCTTCGGGATCATGATCTTCATGTCATTTTCCAGGATTCTCATGACATAGAACATCAGGCTCGTCCCTCCGATTTCCTTTTCCTCGACAGCCTCTATGAGCCCGACACCGTGAGCAGGGTAAACAGCCAGATCACCTATCTTAAACATGGCCTGAGACTTGGAACCTCCTGACTGATAAAATTTGCGGTAAATTTAACTGCAGCCTGACAGTGCTGGCATCACGCGAATGCACCTAAAAAAACAGACTGTATATGTATTTCCACGTTAGAATTTAACAATTATAGCACTTTTTTAAATGATTTTAAATAGCGAAAATGAAAAATGGCAACTTCTCAAAAAATCGTGCAATGGGGACGTAATTCAGATTTACATTACATTACATTATACAACCACAAAGTTCACGAAGGACACGAAGAGTTTATATCAGCATCACTTCGTGGTCTTCGTGACCCTCATGGTAAACAAGTTTTTTATTGGGAAATTACAAAAAATGGCCGTACAAGAATCACAAAAAAACTGCACGGCCATAACGGCTGATCAGCTCCATATACCTTCTATCTTCTCGCCGCACTTGGGGCACTTTCCGTCTTTCAGCCGGTTTTCCATAATGCTGAAGCCATACCTGGCAATAATCTCTTCACCGCATGCCGGACAGTAGGTATTCTCTCCGCCCTCACCGGGTATGTTGCCCTCGTAAACGAAACGAAGCCCCTCGTTCAGGCCAATCTCCCTGGCCCTCCTGAGAATGGAGACAGGGGTTGCCGGCCTGTCCATCATCTTGTAAGTGGGATGAAAGGCAGTAACGTGCCACGGGATTGCAGGAGAAACATCTCTGATGAACCTGGCGATATCCCTCAGCTCTTCCTCGGTATCGTTCCAGCCCGGGATGATCAGGGTCGTCACCTCCACCCATATTCCAAGCTCGTGCATCAGCTTGATGGAGTCCAGGACAGGCTGAAGCCTTGCATGACAGACCTCCTTGTAAAACCTGTCGGTAAATGCCTTGAGATCTATGTTTATGGCATCGAGAAAACTCGCGGAATGCCTGGCCGTCTCTGCTGTCATGTAGCCATTGCTGACAAAGCAGTTTTTAAGCCCCCTGCTTCTTGCAATCTTTCCGGTCTCATAGGCCATTTCATAAAAAATAGTGGGCTCAACATAGGTATGGCTGATGCTCTTTGCTCCCCTGAGGATGGCATCCTGCACCACATCCTGTGGAGAGACCTCCTCGCCTACTATCTGCCCGTTATTGAGCCTTGGGTACTGGGAAATCTGCCAGTTCTGGCAGTGGAGACAACGGAAATTGCAGCCTACAGTGGCAATAGAATAGGATTTGCTGCCAGGCAGGAAGTGAAATAGCGGTTTTTTCTCTATCGGGTCATTATTCATGGATATGAGCCTGCCGTAAACGAGAGATACAAGGACACCGTCCCGGTTCTCTCTTACTGCGCAGATTCCTCTCTTGCCCGACTTTATCTTGCAATGATGGCTGCAAAGGCCGCATTTTACGATATTGTCAGCCTTTTTCTCGTAAAAAAGTGCCTCTTTCATAACTTGACCTCCCTCTGTAATGCTGTTGTTTATTCAGCCCCAGGGGAAAATCCCTGTTTTTCTGAGTAGCTTCAAAACAATGCCATCTACCTGTGCTGAATAATTACTTGAAAAATAATATAAGCACTGCAGCCATCCATGTCTCTGCAAAGTTACGGAAATAATCAATATGTGTCAGTAGTGATAACGACACTGGACAAAATCTATTCTGTCGTGACTCACGACATAAACCAGTCTATGTTCCTGTGTTATTCGGCGTGACCAAACACCGGCACCTAAAAACTTTAATGGCTCAGGTTTGCCTGTTCCCCGAAACGGATCTTGCATTACCGCCTCGATTAGCTTGAAAATTCGAACGGCCGTTCTGCTATTGGTTTCAACCCAGTATCGCAAATCCTGCCTGAACTCAGGCTGAAATACGGCCTCTCTTTTTTTCTTTGGTTTAGACGGGCCGTTCAAAACCGACCTCTTTACGGAGTTCATCGATTGCCTGAGGCGACCCTTCCCGTTTTCTTACTCTTTCAAGGGCGGAATTGAGACGTTCTGCATTGGCAGGAGATCGGAGAAGATGTGCCGTTTCAAGAATGCCAGCCAGTTCATCCGCTGCTATCATTGCAACATCCTCGCTGCCACGACGGCTAATGAAGACAATCTCGCGATTTTTTACAACTTCGTCAATTAACGATGCCAAACGAGCTCGCGCATTTGTATATGTTGTTTGTATTGCCATACCTGCCTCCCATTGATATGTACAGATAAACTGTACATATTTGAGGCCGGTGTGTCAAGGCTCGGTAAGCGTTCACAAGATGCCGCAGATGCAAGGCTGAGGATACAGATAACTGATCACGGGGAACTACCGGGCTCTGGAAGATGATGTAATAATGGAAATACCTGCTAAAGGCCTGTCAGCGGGCATTCACTGCACGCGTACTTTCTCGGCTTGCAGAAGGTCTTGCCTGCCATCACCAGCAGTGCATGGTATTCGTTGTAGAGACAGGGTTCAGAAGGAAGGTTGTCCATGAAAAATGCCTGCAGCATGGCATAATCCCAGGAACCGTCTATCAGGTCATGCCTTTCCAGTATCCTGAATGTATAGGCGTCTATCACAAAAGACGGCTTACCCAGGGCATAGAGCAGGATGCTGTCAGCGGTCTCCGGGCCGATGCCGTTTATGCCCAGGAGAACCTCTCTCAACTCTTCCGTGCCGGGCCTGGCCATAAGCCCCATGTCACCCTGGAAGTCCTCAATCAGCACCTTTACAAAATTCCTGAGCCTCCTGGCCTTTACATTGAAATACCCAGCAGGCTTAATGACATCGGCAAGTACCTGGACCGGCATCTCCCAGATGGCCTCAGGGGACAGGCAACCCCTGGCCTTCAGGTTGGAAATAGCCTTCTCAACGTTTTTCCAGGCAGTATTCTGGGTGAGAATGGCGCCTACTGCTATTTCAAAAGGACTATCTCCGGGCCACCAGTGCTGCGGCCCGAAGCTGTCATAAAGCCTCCAGAATATCCTGAAAAGCATCTCCGTGCCCGGTGCGCTGGAACGGCAGCCTGCCTCCAGCTCCTTAAGAAAATGCCTGTCGCATTCAGGTTTGGGCATGCCTGTCATCAGTCAGCAGGCTCCAGGTATATGCAGTTCTGCTCCGGGTCCATAAGCTCCAGGACCTGGTTCCGCAGGGATTGGAACATCTCTCCCCTGCTGACAAAACCCCTCTTAATGCTGACCTGCCGTACGCAGCGTATCTTGTGCCCGATGACCTGGCACGCATTTTTCCATGATACAGGTCCTGACACACCCTGGAGATGCCCTGGCAGATGCTTCAGCCTGAAGGACATCGGGATCATGATCTCCACGGTCAGCCTGGCAGACTTCTGACTGCCCAGGAACAGGTCCGCCTTCCTGTCCGGCGGGTTTACCGCCATGGCGTCAAGAAGGGAAATTCTAGGGATGGGGAGTACATAAAAGGACGGGGTTACAACAGGAAACCCATCCAGGTGGTATGCCGCCTCGATATCAACCGGCCCGGATGCAGGATCAAGATCAGATATCTTCAGGTCCCCGTCAGGAACTGCCAGGCTGCTGAGCGAATGGTAGAATATTGAAGTCCTGACCCTTAGCTCTCCCTTAGTAAGATCCTTGAACATGGTGCGCATGCCCAGGGCCTGGATTCCCTCATGATGGCCCTTGTAACTGTATTTTATGGAGGCCGGGCTCTCAGGGGTTATGTGATAGGTGATGGTGCTGCTGGTAGGCCTGGCATCCCTGACTGCCTCAAACCTGCCTGTGTCAAGAGACAGCGCCATCTGACCGTCCAGGCCGGTAATGCCAGGGGCGATGTTCCTGCTGCCGAACAGGTAATAGCGATTCTCATGCCTGACCAGGAACGTATCAAGAGCGCCCGGATAAAAGGTATTCCGGATGCCTTTCATCCAGACCCTGCGCGAACTTGCCGCCAAGAGCTCTGGAGACATCCCCCTGGCCTTCAAAATGTGATAGAACAGCAGGGCTGCATCCAGCTGGGTGCCGTATCCTGACTCCAGGGTCTGAACAGGGAGCTGGAAATGCAGCCTGGTATTAAAAAAGCCGAGAGGTAATACATGAAGACTTTTTGAGAGCCAGCAGAATATACTGTTGGCATTGTCAGAAGGCTTGACGGAGGCAAACCAGCCATGGCCTTCCTCAGCATCCGGCCCGGGCAGGAATTTTTTAAACCATCCGCCAACTCCCTGCCAGGACCTGAAGCTGGAAAAGACCAGCGTTGAATCCATGTTTTCCACAGGCGGGCGCATGGGATCATCAGGCGCCTTTTCAAGCTGCTTTCCCGTCCATTCCAGGACCCTTCTCCCTGACTCATGCCGCTCTGAAAACCGGATACGCCTTGACCCGATCTGAAACGCAAGGTAGCTGCCCTCCGGCATATCAATGATGACCTGTTTCTCACGGCAGGGATCATTGAGCCTGAATGATTCCAGGCCCCAGAACCCTATGGCCGATTTCTTGACCATCCTGAGCTCTATTACGCATCCCTTCTGCACAGAGGGAAAGTTGATTACCCGGAGCCTGGCGCCTGAAAAGATAGATGCCGCCTGGGTTGATGGATCAGCTATGTCGTTTATTTCCTTGGGGCTTACGTCTATGATCCGGCCATCAGGCAGGATAGTCCTTGCCAGCTTGACTTCAACCTTCTCGAAACTGCTGTTGTAACCGAACCTGAAATCTCCCCTGTCCTTCTTTCCCTTGTAAGTGTTCAGCCTGGTCTTGAAATACAGTTCCAGCGTATAGCTTCCATCCTTGTTCACCGTGTAGTGTTTTTTGACCAGCAGGTTCACGGCATCCGGTACCTGGCCCGGTACTGACCCCGGAACCTTGTGCCTGCCCATGGCATGGCATAAATCCGGAGAAATCAGGAAGCAGCATGAAACAAGCAGTATTAAGACCGGCAAAATGCAGGTTACAGGCCTGGTTATAAAATTTATATTCATGATAGGCTCACTCCTTTCCACAGGGCCCGGACACAAGGGGATTCAGATGAAGGGCATCAACAGCGGCCTGTATTTCCAGCAGGCGCCTGTACTCTTCCGGAGGGATTTCGAGTCTCTTGATGCTCAGCCTGTGCTCGATTTCCAGGCCCTGGGGCAGCAGGGAATAATTCGTCCGGTACGACATGAACGCATCATCCATGTCAATGGCTCCAGGAAGATCGACCCGGCAGTATGGCCTGTCTATCTTCATGTTTTCCCTCACCAGGGTCTCAAAAGTATAGCCCATCTTGAGCGGATAGCGCCTGTCGATCATGGATGCCCTCCTGAACAGGAAACCGTCCATGAGGCCCAGCGCCCTTGCAGAGGAAAATGAGAATATTGAGCCGGACTGTTTCATGGCTCCAGGCAGGACGAAGCTGCACTCAAAGGAAAAGCTCCTGCTGTTGTCAGAGGGATCGGTCCAGGACAGGTCCTGGATATCCAGGGCCGGCTGCCGCCTGAGCAGGAAGATCTTGAGAAAACGCTCCTGTTGGTCTCTTGATTTTGTCATGAGCAAGCTGCGGAAGGCAGTATCTGCAAAACCGGCGGTGCGGCACAGGACATTGCCCCTGAGGGCTCCGTCCCTGCCAAGGGCATCAGTGATCTCCATTACAAACAGGTTGCTGCCTGGCGACTTTGCAGGGGTGAGCAGCAGGTCCGAACCTTGGGGAACTGCTGGAAGGCAGGAAGATTCCTGTTCATAGTCAGGCAGGAACTGTCTGCTGGTCTCGGAAGTCGGGTCCATATATATCCTGGGCCTGCCCCTGTCATCCAGCACGGCCGTTATGGCATGGTTGAAATATGGCACAGCGATCTCCCTGTCCAGCTTTTTGCCCGCGCTCATTATGACAGGTGCGGCATTGAAGCCAGCAACCCTGAGCATGGCGACCAGCAGGGCGGCCTTGTCCCTGCAGACGCCGTACCTTCTCTCAAAGGTCAGTGTCACATCATGGGGCTCAAAGCCCGGCCTGTTGGCCTCCTCTATGATTCCGAGATAGCGTATCTTCCTGGCAACGAAGAAAAACAGGGCCTCGAGCCGTTCCCGTTCCGTCTTCTTTCCCTTGACAAGCCTCCTGACCTCTGACCTGATGTCATCGTTCACCTTCAGCCTGGGCTCCACGAGCCTGTAATACCATTCAGACACTGCCTGCCAGTCCGGCAGGGTGGAAAAGAGCAGGCGCATGGCCACGCGCGATGTCTCCGGCATGTAAGGCTCGGGCACGAGCTCGGGCACATTCTCAAAGCGCCATGAATACAGGGTGCTGCCGTGCAGGGATTTCTTACCGAAGGTCACGGATGCATCCCTGCAGCGGTCCTTCACGAGATGATGCAGCGCCATGCCTGCTGGCAGCTCTATCTTGAGGTCCACCTGCCTGACCGGAAACGTCTGCTGGACCAGGC